>JACQYU010000052.1 GCA_016208065.1 Candidatus Falkowiibacteriota bacterium
ATTTCCCGAATTCATACGGATAACAATTTAACATCGTTTATAAAACAGCTTGAAAGCCAATAAATAATCCTCTCTAGCTTTTTGCCATGGCTATAAACATAGCCAGGCTTGATAAAAACATAATAATAAAAGTCAGCCAAAGAAAAAATCGCGACAGCCGGCCGCTTTTATGCTTGCTCATTATTTTTTCGTCGCTCGCTATTTTATTGATTAAAAATAATAAAGGCACGGAAACTACGCCATTAATGACGGCCGTAAAAATCAAAGCTTTTATCGGATCAATGCCGATATAATTAATCATTAAGCCGATAATCGTGGCCACGGTAATAACTCCGTAAAAGCCATGCGCCCTTTTAAATTTTAAATTTAAGCCTTCGCGCCAGCTAAAAGCTTCCGATACCGCGTAAGAGGCCGAAGCCGAAAGCACGGGTACGGACAAAAGGCCTAAGCCGACTATGCCGAAAGCGAAAATAGCTTTAGCCCATAAGCCGGCGTTGGGAAAAGTATTAACCAAAGGCTCTAGCGCTCTGGCCGCGTCAGCCGCGGTTTGCACATCGGTTATGCCGTTATTATGAAGCACGGTACCGGCGACAACGATAATGGACCAGGCCGCGATCTGCGAAAAAAGCATGCCTAAAAAATTATCCAGCCTTAAATTGCTTATGAATCTTTCGCTTAAATTAGGCCGGCCGTGATTGAAAATATGGCGGCTTTTTTCCTCTTCAACTTCTTCCGAAGCTTGCCAAAAAAACATATAAGGAGAAATCGTCGTGCCTAAAACTCCGACGATTATAAATAAAAAACCAAAGCTAAATTCAATATGCGGCATAAAAGTGGCTTTAATTAATTCTCGCCAAGGATGATTAATCAAAAAAACCGTAACCGGATAAGCGATTAAGGATAAAGCGCACCATTTTAAAACTTTGGCGTAAATTTTATATGATAAAAAAATTTCCAAAACCAGAATAAGCGCTGTAAAAAATAAAGCTAAAAGGCTGAAATTCAAAGGAACTATTAGCCTGGTGGCTTCGGCCATAGCCCCGAGATTGGCGCCGATATTTATCGTGTTGGCGATTAAAATTAAAATTACGGCCGAAGACAAAACTTTTTTGCTGTAATATTTTTTTATAACCGCGGCTAGGCCTTTGCCCGTAACCGCGCCGATGCGCGCGCAAGCCTCCTGAACCGCGGTCATAAGCGGCAGTATAAAAATTATCGTCCAAAGCTGGCCATAGCCGAATTTAGCGCCGGCCTGGGTATAGGTCGCGACCCCGGACGGATCGTCGTCAGCCGCGCCGGTAATCACGCCCGGGCCGATAATCTTAAAAAGTTTTTTTATTTTTTGCGTTATTTTCATATAACTTAATTATACAATATTTTTAAATTTACAGCGAATTTTTATGCTCGCATTTATTAATATAGCAATTCAAAGTCACCCGGGAATTTGTATTTATTTTTGCGCCGCTTTATTAAAAAAGCGGCCCCGAGCGGAGCGAAATAATTTTAAATGTTAAAACTGACAAACAAAAATAAACATAAAAAACAGAGGTTTATTGCCTCTATTTTTATTTTAAATTTATTTCGCGCGCCCAGCTTTTGTCCGGTCATTTTTAGTTAAATACATCTTACGCAATCTTATATTTTTAGGCGTAACTTCAAGATATTCGTCTTCTTTCATAATGCCCAGGCCCCGCTCCAAAGTAATTTCATAAGGCGGGGTAAGCTTAATCGCTTCGTCGGCGCCGGAAGCGCGCATATTGGTTAATTGCTTGCCCTTAATCGGGTTGACTTCAAGGTCATTGCCTTTGGCCACATTGCCGATTACCATGCCCTCGTAAACTTCAATATTGGCGCCAATATATAATTGGCCCCGCTCCTGAAGATTCCATAAAGAAAATGCCAAGGCTTTGCCCGAGGCCATAGATACCATTGAGCCTAATTCACTTTTAGCGATTTCGCCGACATACGGCTTAAAACCGGCCACGTGCGTGCAAATTAGTCAGGGGCGGGTTCTTCTTTAATAATTACCGTGGGCTGGGAAACCTGAAGTTCAAAGCCTTCGCGCCGCATGTTTTCGAGCAGTATGGCAATGTGCAGTTCTCCCCGGCCGTAAACTTTATAATAATCGCCGTCTCCGAAATCAATTTTTAAGCCAACATTAACTTCCAGCTCTTTTTGCAAGCGCTCTTTTATCTGCCGGCTGGTAACATATTTGCCTTCGCGGCCGGCAAACGGAGAATTATTAACCAAGAAATTTAAAGAAATAGTCGGTTGATCCACTAAAATCGCCGGCAAAGTTTCTTGATCAGCGGTTTTACAGATAGTTTCGCCGATATCAATGTCAGGCAAACCGGCAATCATGACGATATCTCCGGCCACCGCCTGCTTAACTTCTTTTCTGGAAATGCCTTCAAAAGTAAATAATTTGCTGATTTTTCCGATTCTGGTTTCTCCGCTTGGCTTTTTAATTATGACGCTATCCGCCTGCTTAACCGTGCCTTCATAAATCCGGCCGATAGCTAAACGGCCGATAAAATTATCATAAGCTAAATTAAACGGCTGAATTCTTAAAGGCAGTTCGGCTTCTTCGGTTGACGAAGCCGGCTTAACTCTTTCTAAAATAACGTCAAGCAGTGGATTTAGATTATCGCTTATATCGGCCATGTTTCTTTTTGCTATGCCTTGGCGGGCAATAGCGTAAACCGTGGTAAAATCAAGCTGTTCATCATTCGCGCCCAAATCCAAAAATAATTCATAAATTTTTTCCAAAGTCCACTCCACCCTGGCCGCCGGCTTATCAATTTTATTTATCACTACGATCGGCTTTAAGCCTAATTCCAAGGATTTTTTTAAAACAAATTTGGTTTGCGGCATCGGCCCTTCCTGGGCGTCCACAACTAAAAGCACTGAGTCGATTGAGCGCAAAACTCGCTCCACTTCCGAGCCGAAATCGGCGTGGCCGGGCGTATCAACAATATTTATTTTCACGCCTTTGTGCATAACCGAAGTATTTTTTGAATAAATGGTAATGCCCCTTTCAAGCTCTAAGGCGTTTGAGTCCATGCTGACGCCGGCCTGGGTCATGCCGGTTTGCTGCATTAACCTGTCCGTTAAAGTGGTTTTACCATGGTCTACATGGGCGATAATAGCAATATTTCTTATTTCCATAACATTTTTATATTTACACTTTTAGTTGGGCTGGATTTAGAAAATTTTCGTGCGAGGACTGTTTGAGTCCGCCGGCGGGCGGGCGAGTTCCCTGCCTACCGGCAGGCAGGCGCAGTAGAAAATTTTATAAATCCAGCCCAATCTTCATGTCGTTAAACGTCTTAATTTATTTTTCTAAATAAAAAGCGCCCTAGAAGCCAGGCAACTTTACTCAATAATATACAACGTCTATTTAAAATAGTCAAGTTAAATTTATTCTATCGGCATGTTTTAATTTTGTCATTGCTTTTATTTTCAACTTTTTCTTTAATATCCGAAAAATCCCTTAAGCCTTGCCATCTGGTTCTAAAATTTTCCGCGTCTAAATAGCCGGCGAATTTATGATATTGGGAATGAATATTTTCTACGCGCCTGGCGTATTTTATCGGGCACCAGAATCTTTCCGTGCGGCCGCCGATTTCCACGGCGTAGCGAAAAACATTATTGACATAACTGCAATAAAGGCAATTAAATTTTTCCAGCCAGTTAAGATAAGGCAAAAGTTGGCGATCATAAATAAAAAATTCTTTTTTATCAACTAAAGGGATGCCGTAAATCCTAAAGCAAACCTGATGGTAAATTTCCAAACAGATGCTAAAAATCACCACCGGAAAAAACATGCCGTAGATAAACGGCATGCTAAAAATATATTTAAGGTTAAGCGGGAAAATTGTCTTTAAAACTCCGATCCGCCAGCTTTTAAGCTTTTCGCGCCTTAACTCTATTTCTTTCATTAAATTTTTAGCGCTGGCGACCGATTCAATGGCGCTGGTAAAAGCCCTTCTGGCTTCATCGCTTAATCTTTCTAATTTATTAATGCCGATTTCTTTATTTTCAATAATCGCCTGCTCCACTTTTTTAATCTTTTCTAAAAGTTCTTTTTTCATAATATATTAATTATATATTAAAAATCACCTCCCCCTAAATTACTCTTCCGCCCTTTCCGAAACGGTTTCCAATTCCAAAATTTTTATTTGCAGGCCGAGAATTTTTATTGTTATATACTTAATAATATATTTTGTTAAAAAACTGACATAATACTTAAATAAAGAAAATAGGCTCTGCGGCGCCGTAATATTTTCGAATTTGCCGTATTTTATGGCCTGAAATACGCTCTCTACGCTAAAATCTTCGGCTTCAATCATGGCAAAATCAGTATTAAGCCTCTTAAGCACATGCACATCGGCCGTTGAGATAATCGGTTTTTTAAAACGAGCGGCAATCAACTCGGCTTTTTTATTATGAAAATTTAATTTTTTTGAATAGGCGCACGAATATTCAATAGCGTCGAACAAGTTGATATATTTTTTTAATTTTCTGGCGCCGATGGAAATAAGGCGGTTATAAGTCGGGTGCGGAGCTAAAATGAATATTTCCGAATGTTCTTCTTTATATTTTAAAAGCTGTTTTAAAGTTTTAATTTTTTCTATGGTTTTATCACAATTTAAAATAATTACGTGCTGATTAAAAAAACGGCCCAAGCCGCGCTCAACGCCTGGAATTAAAAGTATGCCTTTCTTTTTGGCATATTCAGCAAACTCTTGCTTAAAAACAAATTTATTATGGGGCGTAAAGCCTAAAACATTAAACCCGTTTTTTTCCGCCTCATCAATCAAATTATAAACGTTATAGTTTATTATATGACCGTCCCTTTTATCTTCGCTGGTGTGAATATGCAAACTTGCCTTTAACCGCATATAATGATTATATCTTAAATTTCAACTTATAACAAATTTTTTAACCAATAAAAAACAGGGTTAAGCGCCCTGTTTTTTATTTTCTATAGTTATAAATCAGTATCGGCTTCCGAAGTGTCCAAGTCTTGGCCCATTTCCACTTTACAATTTTTCAAATCGGATTTATAGGCGGTTAAAGCGCTTTTTACGCTTTCTTTATGCTTGTCTTTAGCTTCGTTTTTAGCTTTTTTATAGGCGGTAAAAGCATTGGCCATAGCTTTAGCTCTCTCTTGCCTGTCGCTTATGGCCAAAGCCGCCACATAAGCGTTTTTTCTGGTTTCCATGGCTGCTTTAACCGCCGCGCTATA
>JACQYU010000038.1 GCA_016208065.1 Candidatus Falkowiibacteriota bacterium
AAAAAAAAGCCGGTTAAAAAATAATTTATGGTTAAAAAAATAATAATTATAATTGCGGTTATTGCCTTAAGCGGTTTTTTATATTGGCAAAACTTAAATTCGCCAGTTGACGCTAACGGCCAAGAGCAAGTTTTTTTAGTGAGCAAAGGCGAAGCCATAAATCGAGTAGCGAAAAATTTGCGTATAAATAATTTGATCAGGTCGGAATTTTATTTTAAATATAAGATTGGACGCGATAACAATGTTAAGGCCGGTGAATATTTAATCAGTCCGAAGCTAAGCGCTAAAGAAATAATAAAGATATTAACTTTAGGCGACGCCGTTAGCCGGGAAAAATCCATTAGAATAATTGAAGGCTGGAATAATAAAGACATCGGCGCTTATTTGGAAAAAAATAAAATAGTTTCGGTTAAAGATCTTACGGCTTTGGCCGCGTCGCCGCTTAATAGATGGAATTTTAATTTTACTAAGCCGAATTTTTTAAATGACGCGCCGGAAGAAGCCACGTTAGAGGGTTATTTATTTCCCGATACTTATCGGGTGTTTAACAATACTAAGGCTGAAGAAATTATTTTAAAAATGCTGAATAATTTTGACGTAAAGCTAACGCCGGAAATCAGGGCGGAAATCAAGCGGCAGAAAAAGACAATTTATGAAATTATCACTATGGCTTCAATAGTTGAAAAAGAGGTTAGGTCAACCGCTGATATGAAAATTGTTTCCGGAATTTTTTGGGACCGGATTAAGAATAACCAAGGCTTGGAGTACTGCGCTACCTTAGCTTATGTTTTAGGCGTTAACAAAGCGCAATATAGCTTTGAAGATACCAGAGTGGCTTCGCCTTATAATACTTATAAGTACCGCGGACTGCCGCCGGGGCCGATTGCTAATCCAGGGTTTAACGCCATAAGCGCCGCGGTTTATCCGGAAGCTACGGATTATAATTATTTTTTAAGCGACCCGGCGACCGGCAAAACGATTTACAGCAGAACTTTGGATGAACATAACGCAAATAAATATAAATATTTAAAATAAATTTTTTTGAACCGTTTAGAAGTTTATTTATCTTTAAGTAATTATATATAAATCGGGCAAATTTATAATTTCTAACGGGGTTGACAATTTTATTATTTATGTTATTATTAATCAATCAACTCCAGTTTCTCGGAGAAATAGTCGCAGACAGCGGGTACGCCTAAAAAGCGTTTAAATTCCTGCCGAGACAAAGCTAATTTTAGCTAATCTTTTAGTCTGCGTACAGAACGCAGATTTTTTGTTTGCATTTATTTTTTAGAAAATTTTTATTTATTAATTAAATAATTAATATGCCAAAGACAAAAGAACAAAAAAGAACGATTTTACACGAGCTAAACGATAAAATTTCCAGGGCTAAATCAATTATTTTTGCCAAATATAACGCTTTGACGGTTAAGGAAAATGAAGAATTAAGATCTAAATTGCGCCAAGAAAACAATGAATATTATGTGGCCAAAAAGACTTTATTTAATTTAGCCTTAAAAGATAAGGCGATTTCAGGCTTGGATATAAAAAAATTTGAAGGGCAAATCGCCGCGATTTTCGGTTACGCGGATGAAGTTTCCCCTGCGAAAATAGTTGGCCAATTCAAGAAAGAAAAAGATAAAGAAGGCAAAATTGAATTTATCGGCGGTATTTTGGAAAATAAGTATATCGGCGCCGGTGAAGTCGCTAATTTGGCGGTTTTGCCGAGCAAGCAGGAATTATATTCTAAAATTGTCGGTTCAATCAACGCGCCTGTTTCAGGTTTGGTTAATGCTTTGGCCGGTAATTTAAAGAATCTGGTGCATGCGTTAAGCGCCATTAAAGATAAAAAACAAATTTAATAATTAATCAACAATTTTTATCCGCCAGCCGGCGGATCAAAAATTATAAAATTTATGGCAGAAGAAATTAAAAATGAAGACACTCAGGTTGAAGTGCCTGAAAAATTCAAAGCATTAGTAGAAACCATTGAAAAAATGTCGGTTTTGGATTTGGCTGAGCTGGTTAAGGTTTTAGAAAAGAAATTCGGTGTTTCCGCCGCCGCTCCGGCTATGATGATGGCTGGTCCGGCCGCCGCCGCGGTAGAAGTTGAAGAAAAAACCAGCTTCAACGTTGAATTAACCGAAGCCGGTTCAAACAAAATCGCGGTTATTAAGGCGGTCCGCGAATTAACAGAAATGGGCTTAAAAGACGCTAAGGATTTAGTTGATGCCGCTCCTAAGATGGTGAAAGAAGGCATTAAGAAAGAAGATGCTGAAGCCATGAAAAAGAAACTGGAAGAAGCCGGCGCCAAAGTTACGTTAAAATAAACACGAAAATAACGAATAAAAAAAGACGTTCTGCCGATAAAGAACGTCTTTTTTTATTCGCCCAATTAGTTTGAGTTCATTTATTTTGTGTTTATCATATCAATCGCATAAACCAAAGCGCCATTTAAGAAGTATATCTTTTTGTTTTTTTCATCAACTTGAAAATCTTTTAAATCGTTGAATTTATCGCTCGTATATTGGTTGATAAACTCACCTTTTTTATTAAAGACAACCAATCTTTTTCCGGCTGGCTCAAAAACATAAAGATAATCCTGCTCTTCGGAAATTACGAGTTTAACCGCCTGATTGAAACCAGGCTCAATCGCGGAAAAGGAAAAATCTCTCCTTTTGCCTTTGCTGTAGGCCAGAATTTCCCCGTTATTTTTTAAGAGGTAAATATCGCCGTTAATGTCAAGGCTGCTTACATTAGTTAAATCTTCCGGGGCGTTAAGCCAGCTGATCGCGCCGGTTAATTCGGGGCCGTTTTTATTAAAACGGTAAATTTGCCCATTGGCGGAGTCAGCCAAATAATATCTATTATTATATTGTTTAAAGCCGATTATTTTTTGCGTTTTAGCCGGATAGTTAATTTCCAAAGAGGAAATTTTTTCGATTTTAGCGTCAAAGACGATAATATTACCGGCGTTAAAATAAAAAATATTGCCGTTTTTATCAATATTCGGAAAATCAAGCCGGCTTATATTTTGGCTGTCTAAATTTATAGAGGTGGCAAGTTTACTCTTTAAATCAAGGCTATAAATTGTTTTTTGCTCCGCGTCAGCGGCGAATATCTTATCTTGAGTTAGGGAAATATTAGCCGGCTTGGCGTTAGGGTTAAGATTGATGAAATTAGCCATTTCAACCGCTTCGGCGCGGATAACGCGGCTTATTTTTTCAATTTGCACCAGATGCTTGGCCAGTAATATGTTGTATTGGTCTTTTTGCGCTTGGTTTTTTTGGGGCAGCTCTTGTATTAGGCCTTTAACCTCCTCAAGCAGTTTTTTGGCGCCGGCTTCGTTATTATATAATAGGCTGGCGTCGATTTGGTTTTGCTTTTGTTCAATGGTGTTCATTAATCCGCTGGCGGCAGCTTGATTTTTTATTTCTTTATTTTTTATATTCTGCCAGATTAAGCTCGAAGAAAAAATTACCAAGCAAAGCAAAAAGGCTGACAGTAAAATTTTATTTATTTTATTAAGATTTTTATGCCAGAAAAAAATTTTAAGCCAAGCGCCTCTGATTTTTAAATAGAAA
>JACQYU010000039.1 GCA_016208065.1 Candidatus Falkowiibacteriota bacterium
ATCGATTTAATTTTTACTCAGGATCCTTTTGAGACCGGCTTAGCCGGGGCCGTAATAGCCAAAATTTATAAAATTAAATTGCAGCTGCAGATTCATACTGATGTTTTTAGCCCTTATTTTAAACTTGAGTCCCTGGCCAACGGGTTAAGGGTTGTCTTGGGAAAATTTTTAATAAGAAAAGCCGACGGCTTTAGGGTGGTAAGCCGGAGAATCAAAGAGTCTTTAGTAAAATTAAATGTTTCGGTGGAAAAGGTTTTTATTTTGCCGATTTTTACCGATGTGGAAAAAATTGCTGTTTCACCAATAAGCGTTGATTTAAAAAAGAAATATCCGCGGTTTAATTTTATAATTTTAATGGTCTGCCGCTTGAGCCGGGAAAAAAATATTCCTTTAGCCATAGACGTCGTGGCCGATATTGCTAAAAATCATCACGGTATCGGTTTGGTCATCGTCGGCTCCGGGCGGGAGAGAGAAAAAATAATTGAATTAGGAAAGCAAAAATTAGGCGATAAGCTGGTTTTAGAGGAGTGGACCAATAATCCGGCTTCTTATTATAAGAGCGCCGATTTATTTTTATTAACTTCCAATTATGAAGGCTGGGGTTTGTCCGTGGTTGAGGCTATGGCCTCTAATTGTCCGGTAGTGATGACTGACGTAGGCTGCGCTGGCGAGCTAATAATACACGGTCGGACCGGTTTAGTTGCGCCGGTGGGAGAAACCGGCGCTTTAAGCCGCGCGATTGATAAAATGATCAAAGATGAAGGCTTAAGGCGGGAAATCGCCGTTAACGCGAAACAGGCGGTAAAAAATTTGCCTGATAAAAATAATTATCTGGAAAAATATAAAAAATCATGGGAGCTAGCTTTAAAGTAATTTTATGAAACTGCTTATTTTAACTCAAATTGTTGATTTAAATAACGACTTATTAGGATTTATGCACGGTTGGATAGCTGAATTTGCCGGAAATTGTGAGCTGGTCACGGTGATTTGCTTGAAAAAGGGAGAAGTTGATTTGCCTAACAATGTTAAAGTCTTAAGCTTAGGCAAAGAAACCGGAAAATCCAAAATAAAATATATATTTAATTTTTACAGATATATATGGCAATATCGCGGAGATTATGATAAAGTATTTGTGCATATGAATTATGAATATGTTAATTTGGGTGGAATTTTTTGGCGATTATTAGGTAAAAAAATCGGTCTATGGTATGCCCATGGCTACGCGCCCTTAGGCTTAAAAACCGCGGAAAAATTAACCGATATTATTATTACTTCAACTGGTAGCGGTTGCCGCTTAAATAGCGATAAAATAAAGGTTGTCGGGCAGGGGATTGACATAGAAAAATTCGCGGTTAAGAATTATGAAACAAGGCTTAAAAATAGAAATAAGATAATAAGCGTAGGAAGGATTTCACCGTCTAAAGATTATAATACTTTAATCAAGGCAGTGGAAATCTTAAAAAATAAAGGCATAAAATTAAGCGTGGAAATAATCGGCGGGCCGGCGGTTAAAGCTGATGAAAATTATTTTAGCGATTTAAAGCGAAAAATTACGGATAAAAAATTAACCGAAGAAATAAAGTTTATCGGCCCGGTCGCCAATAGAGGAATTTTAAAATTTTTGCAAGACAGCGCTTTGTTCGTTAATATGGGCCAGACCGGCAGCTTGGATAAAGTTATGGCCGAGGCTATGTCGGCTGAATTGCCGATTATAACCTGCAATGAAGCCATGCTCGAAGTTTTAGGAAAGCATAAAGAAGCCTTAATGTATCCTAAAAAAGACTTTGAGAAATTAGCAGATAGAATCGAGTATATTATTAATTTACCGTTGGAGGAATATCGGGAATTGGGGCGGAATTTAAGAAATATTATCATAGAAAAGCACAGCTTAAAAAATTTTATAGATAAAGTTTTAAATTTGTATTTAAAAATATGAAGAAAATATCGGTTATTATCCCCGTTTATAACGAAGAAGGCAATATCGCTAAGCTGCACCAAGAAGTGGCGGACGTCTGCCGCTCGGCCGGTTATGAATTTGAAATTATTATTATTGACGACGGTTCAAGCGATCAAACGGCCGAAATCGCTAAAAGGTTATCGCCGGTTAAGTTAATCCGCTTTAGAAAAAATTTCGGCCAGACCTCAAGCTTGGATGCCGGCATTAAGCAGGCCGGTTTTGATTTTATTATTACTATGGACGGCGATGGGCAAAACGACCCGGCCGATATCCCTAAAATGATCAATTATCTCAAGGAAAATAATCTTGACGCGGTTTCCGGCTGGAGAAAGAACCGCGAAGACGCGTTTAGTAAAAAATTGGCTTCTCGCGGCGCTGATTTATTAAGAAGAATTTTAGTTAATGACGGCATCCATGATTCCGGCTGCGCTTTAAAAGTTTATCGAAAAGAATGTTTCGCCGGCCTTAATTTATACGGCGAGATGCATCGTTTTATTCCGGCTATAATTAAAATCAAGGGCTTTAAAATAGGCGAAATAGCGGTTAATCACCGGCCGCGGCAAAGCGGCGTTACCAAATATAATTGGAAAAGGCTGATTAAAGGAACGATAGATTTAATCGCGGTTTGGTTTTGGGGAAAATATGCCGCGCGCCCGCTTCATCTTCTTGGCGGTTTGGGGATTTTTTTACTGTTTTTAGGCATAGCTTCATCCGCTGTCAGCATTTTTTTATTTTTTTCCGGCCATGATTTATCAAACACGGAGTGGCCTTTGATTTCAGTTTTCTTTTTGATAATGGGGGTTCAGCTTTTTATTCTCGGCTTAATGGCGGATATGAGTTCAAAAAATTATTATGATAATTCAAAAAATAAGCCTTATTTAATCAAAGAAATAATTGAAAATTAAATTTATTATATGAAAAAAATACAATTATTCGTTCCGACTTACCACATTGATGAATGCCTAGCCGAAATCAGGCAATGCCTGGAAATCGGCTGGACCGGCATGGGCTTTAAAACCGTTGAATTTGAAGAGGCTTGGAAAAAATATACCGGCTTGCCCCAAGCGCATTTTTTGAATTCCAGCACCATCGGGCTTCAGCTGGCGGTAAAAATTTATAAAACTAAATTCGGCTGGCTTGACGGAGACGAAATTATTACCACCCCTCTAACTTTTATTTCAACCAATCATGTAATTTTGTTTGAAAATTTAAAGCCGATTTTTGCCGATACTGACGATACGCTTTGCTTAAGCCCGGAGGCGATTAAAAGCAAGATTACGCCGAGAACCAAAGCGGTAATGTATGTCGGTATGGGCGGTAATGCCGGCAGATTAAAAGAAGTGCGCGAATTGTGCAAAAAGAATAATTTAATTTTAATTTTAGACGCCGCTCATATGGCCGGCGCCAAGTATTTAGGCCAACAAGCCGGGAGCGATATTGACTGCGCGGTATTTTCTTATCACGCGGTTAAAAATTTGCCTACGGCCGACTCCGGGATGATTTGCTTTCAGGAAAAAGAGCTTGATGAAATGGCGAGAAAAATGTCCTGGCTGGGCATAAGCAAAGACACTTACGCTCGTTCCTTAAAAGGTGAATATAAATGGCTTTATGACGTTGAATATTTGGGTGTAAAGGGCCATGGCAATTCAGTAATGGCCGCGATTGCCTTAGTTCAGCTTAAATATTTAGATCAGGACAATGAAAAGAGAAGGCAAATTTGCGAGCAATATAATCAGCTGCTTAGCGTTTGTCCGGAAATAAAATTCGTTGAGTATCTGCCTGACTGCGTTTCTTCGCGGCATCTTTTTCAAATCAGGGTGCCGGCTGATTTACGGGAAAAATTGATAGTTTATTTAAACAGCCAAGAAATTTATCCCGGAGTGCATTACCGGATTAATACCGAATATAAAATGTATAGTTACGGCCTTTTAACTTGCCCTAATGCCGAACAAGCCGCCCGGGAGGTAATCAGCCTGCCTTTACATCTGCAATTAACCGAGGAGGATGTCGCCCGAGTCGCTCAAAGCGTGATAGAATTTTTTGAAAAAAATAAAATATGAAAATTTTAATGATCGCGCCAACGCCGTTTTTCGCGGACCGCGGCTGCCATACCCAGATTTATGAGGAAATAAAAGCTTTGCAAGGATTGGGGCATGAGATTGTGCTTTGCACTTATAATTTAGGCAGGGATATGCCCGGAGTTAAGACCGCGAGAAGCTTTGTTTTTCCCTGGTATAAAAAATTATCAGCCGGCCCGTCTTATACTAAAATTTTTCTTTTGCCTTTGCTTTTTTTTACTACGATTAAAACCATTATAAAATTCCAGCCGGAAATAATTCATGCCCATCTGCATGAAGGCGCGGTTATCGCCAGAATCTGCAAAATATTTTTTCCCCGCAAGAAATATTTGTTTGACATGCAAGGCTCTTTAACCGGCGAATGCCTGCAGCACGGTTTTATCAAGCAGGGCGGTTTTGGCTATAAAATAATAAGTTTTTTGGAAAAAAAAATCGCCAATTGGTCTTTTGTCATTACCCAATCTGATAATATGGTTTCGGAACTGCGCTCTTTGGGCGTTAGCGATGATAAAATCGCTAACGTTAAAGACGGAGTTGATACTGATATATTTAAGCCGCTTCAGGCTGATGAAAATTTAGCCGAACAGCTGAAACTTGATCTTAATAAGCCAAGAATAATTTATATGGGGCTTTTGGAAAAATACCAGGGCGCGGACATAATGTTTGAAGCTTTTAAAAAAGTAGCCGAGAAAATCAATGATATTCAATTTATAATTATAGGTTTTCCCAATATTGAAAAATATAAAAAATACTGCGAGGAACTAGGCATTGAAAAAAATGTAATTTTTTTGGGCCGCGTTGAATACGGTAAATTGCCCGGTTATTTATCGCTGGCCGAGGTGGCGGTCGCGCCAAAGATTTCTTTAACCGAAGGCGACGGTAAAATTTATAATTATATGGCTATGGGTTTAGCGACCGTGGCTTTTGATCGCGGCGTTTCCCGGGAAATTTTAGGCGAGAC
>JACQYU010000040.1 GCA_016208065.1 Candidatus Falkowiibacteriota bacterium
AAGGTTTTTCGGTCAACCGCGTATAAGCCAAACTTCGGGCCATAGCCCCGGGCCCATTCAAAATTATCAATTAAAGACCAATAAAAATAACCCTGAACGTTAATTCCTTCGCCAATGGCTTGATGGACATATTTTAAATGATTAACAATAAATTCCGCGCGCTGATCATCATGCGCGTCCGCCAAGCCGTTTTCCATAATAAATAGCGGCTTATTGAATTTTTTATAATTTTTTAAAACCCGGTAAATTCCAACCGGATATATTTCCCAGCCCATATCAGTAATTTTTTTATTTTCATTTTTTATGAATGGCGGACGCCAGATTATCCGGTCATGAAAATAATAATCAAGGCCCAGAAAATCAAATTCATTTTTTAATTTTTTTACAAAACGATTGTTCCAGCAATGGTTAGCCAGTTTGGCAAAAACAATTTCCAGCGGATGCCCTTTCCGCGCGGGTTCAAAAAAATTAGTTAGCATGGTCAAACCGACTTTAGCTCTAGGAAATTTTTCGTGGATTATTTCATAGCTTGACCGATGCGCCTTAATTAAATTATTATAATCTTTTAAAGCTTGCCAAGCATTTTTTTTATTCGGCGGAAATTTTCCGGTTAAATAGCCGTTGGCAACGTATACCATGGGCTCGTTGATTGTCACCCAATAATCAACAAATTCTCCCAGTTCGTCCGCTATCAATTTAACATACCGCGAAAAATACTCCACGGCCTTTTTATTGGCCCAGCCGCCCTCGGCCATCAGCCAAACCGGGCTAGTCCAATGCCAAAGCGTTAAAATAATTTTTAAATTTCTTTTTTTGGCGACTTG
Organism: Candidatus Falkowiibacteriota bacterium; assembly: GCA_016208065.1. Taxonomy (GTDB): domain Bacteria; phylum Patescibacteriota; class Patescibacteriia; order Patescibacteriales; family GWC2-42-12; genus JACPHD01. The sequence goes on from JACQYU010000040.1 coordinate 825, forward strand.
CAATATTTTCTTATAATATTCAATTTCCGCCTGATTAAAACAACCCTTAACCGGCTCAAGCCTGGCCCATTCAACGCCTAGCCGATAAGCGCCGCAGTTTAATTTTTCAGCTAAAGAAAAATCTTCTTCATATCTATTATATGAATCACATGCCCGGCCGCAGATAAAATCGTCCGGATTTTTGCCTTCAGCCTTTAATTCTTTAGTTCTTACTGCCGACCTTTCCCATTGGCTCCAATCGTTGGTAATACCGCCTTCAATTTGATAGGCTGAAGTGGAGACGCCCCAAAGAAAACCAACCGGAAATTTTAAAATTTGTTTTGGCATATAATAATATTATAACTTTTTTATTGACTTTAGGCTAATTTTATTGTAAAGTAAGAAAATAAATTAGTTTTTATTATTGTGAACGACCCTTTTTCTGTCATCCTGGAGCGAAACGGAGTGGAGCGATAGGATCTTGACGAGATTCTATCGCCTGCCTGCCTGCCTGCCGGACAGGCTGGCCGGTAGGCAGGGTCGCTCTAGCTCCCTCCAGAATGACAAAACAACGATCTCCTCGCAATGACATTTAAGCAATTATGAATATTACCGAACTTGCCAGAATTTTAAAAGTTCCGACCCAGGAGCTGCGCGATAAGCTGCCGCTCATCGGTTTTGATATTGGCCAAAAAGCCATTAAGGTGGACGGTAAAATCGCCCAACGGATTATTAATGAATGGCCGATTTTAATTAAACAGCTGGCGGCCAAACAGCAGGCGGAAAAAAAACAAGAAATAACGGCCGTAGCGCAAACGGCGGAAAAACCGGCAATAAAAATACCGAAATTCATTACCGTCAGGGATTTTTCCTTTGCCACCGGCTCGCCGATAAATAAAATTTTATCGGAATTGATGAAAAATGGAATTTTCAGTTCGCTTAACGAAAAAATTGATTTTGATACCGCGGCCATTATCGGCCAAGACTTGGGCTTAAATATCGTGCCGGCCGAAGAGAGCGAAGCTAAAGATGAAAATGAGGAAACCGATATCTTAAAGAGAATTTTAGGCCAAGAAAACCAAACCGATTTAATATCCAGAGCGCCGATTATCGTGATTATGGGACATGTTGACCACGGCAAAACAAAACTTCTGGACGCTATCAGGCAAACCGACGTGGTGGCTCACAAAGATAAGCCTATTACTTTCATAGATACTCCGGGACACGAAGCTTTTACCGCTATGCGCAACCGCGGCGCTAAAATCGCCGACATCGCTATTTTAGTCGTAGCCGCTGACGACGGCGTTAAGCCGCAAACGGTTGAAGCTTACCGCATTATTGAAGCGGCTAAAATTCCTTTTGTCGTGGCGATTAATAAAATTGACAAGCCGGAAGCCAATATTGACATGGTTAAGCGCGAGTTGGGCGAACAGCTTAATATCGTGCCTGAAGATTGGGGCGGTAAAACCGTTTGTCTGCCGATTTCGGCTAAAAATAATCTTGGCATCGGCGAACTTTTGGATATGCTGCTCTTAACCGCGGAAATGGAAACTAAAAATATTCAAGCCAACCCCGGTTCTAGCGCTTCGGGCACTATTATTGAGTCGCATATTGACCGCGGCCAAGGACCGGTAGCGACTATTTTAATTCAAAACGGCACTTTGCGCGTCGGCGATCCAATGGTTTTTAACGGGCTGTTTTACGGCAAAGTAAGGGCTTTGGAGGATTATACCGGGAAAAACGTCGCTCTAGCCAAACCTTCTATGCCGGTAAAAATAATCGGCCTTAAAATGGCGCCGAAGATCGGCGATGTTATGCAAATCGGCCAGGGCGAAAAACTCAAAACCAGCAAAACTTTCGCGCGCGCGAACGAAACGGCTAAGACAAAAGAAGAAAAAAAGGCCGCGGTTGACGTTAAAAATATAAACATTATTATAAAAAGCGATGTCTTAGGCTCGGGTGAAGCTATTGAAGGGTCGCTCGCGAAAATCGACCAGGAAGAAGTTAAAATAAATATCATCGCGAAAGGCCTGGGCAATATAACCGAAGGCGATATCGCGCGAGCCGAGGGAAGCCATGCTAAAATCTTAGGCTTTAACGTCCAGATAACTCCGCTGGCGCAAAAGCTAGCCAGAGAAAAAAACGTTGAAGTTAAAAGCTACCGGATAATTTACGAATTAATTAACGACCTTAAGGCCGAAGTTGATAGCCTAATTGAATCAAAAATGGCAAGGCTTGATTTAGGCAGAATGAAAGTTTTAGCGATCTTTAGAACGGAAAAATCCAGCCAAATCATTGGCGGACGGATACTGGACGGAAGAGTTGAGGCTAACTCCTTAATTGAAGTTATGCGCGATAAGCAGATTATAGCCGAAGGCAGATTGGCAAAGCTCCAAATCGCCAAGCAAAACGTCAGCGTAGTTGACGTTAACCAGGAATGCGGCATTAATTTTGAAGGCAAACCGGTGATTAAAGTTGATGATATTTTGCAGTTTTATAAAATGGAAAAAGTAAAAAAAGAAATATAGCTATGTCCAGACGAATCGAACAACTTAATGAACAGCTAAAAGAACAATTAGCCAACTTAATAATAAAAGAAGTGGCTTTAGATAACGGCTTAATCACCGTTTGTTTTGTTAATTGCTCAACCGATTTAAAACACGCCAAAATCGCCATTTCAATTTTACCGGATAAATTCGGCCCGTCGGTTTTAAAGAAGCTTAGAAAACTTTCCGGCCTTTTCAGCCGGGAATTGAAAAATAAATTAAAAATCAGGCAAATTCCAAGATTTCATTGGGTGCTTGATAAAACCGAAAGCCGAGCGGCCGAGATTGAAGATATAATTAAAAAAATAAAAGAAGAAGAAATATAACTGTCATTGCGAGGAGCGATAGCGACAAAGCAATCTCACGAACAACAAACTTTTAACTAAAATTTAATATTCGTTAGATTGCTTCGCCCCGACCAAGGCGTCGGGGCTCGCAATGACATGATAATATCCTCATCGCTACCCACGAACAGCCCGACGGCGACGCTTTAGCTTCGGTTTGCTTAATGGCGGAAATTTTAAGCCTGTTAAATAAAAAATATCGGCTTTATTGCTACGACCAAGTCAACCATCAATACGGCTTTTTGCCGCATTTGGATGAGCTGAAAAATTCTTACGAAAATTTTAATTTTGATTTAATTATTACGCTTGATTGCGGCTCGGTTGAACGCACGAAGCTGGATAAAGAAATTTTAAGCCGGCGGCCGGATCAGCCGGTTTTGGAAATTGACCATCACCCGATAACGCGCGCTTACGCCGATTTGGAAATTCGCGACTCAACCGCGGCCGCGACCACGGAAATATTATATTATTTCCTTAAAGCCAATAAAATAAAAATAAATAAAAATATGGCGAGCTGCATTCTAACCGGAATTCTAACCGACACGGGAAATTTTCTTTATCCCTCGACTTCTTCGGAAACCGTCAATATCGCTTCGGAAATGCTGGTTAAGGGGGCTAAACTGCCGCAAATTATGGAAAATACCTGGCGCAATAAATCAATCGCTTCCATGAAAACCTGGGGCAAAGCCATGTCGCGCTTAAAGATCAACCAACAATATAAATTCGGCTTTACGGTTTTAAAAAAAGAAGATGTGCCGGCCGAAGTAACCGAAGAAGAGCTTGAGGGCATGTCCGGATTTCTAAGCAATTTAAATGAAGTTAACGGCATAATGCTTTTGCGCGAGCTGCCTGACGGGCGGATAAAAGGCAGTCTGCGCACTTCCAAGCCTGATATTGATATTTCAAAACTGGCCCGCGTTTTAGGCGGCGGCGGGCATGCCAAAGCGGCCGGCTTTACGGTAGAAGGAAAAATTGAAGAGACGGAAAAGGGGTGGAAGATAGTCTAGCTGTCATTGCGAGGAGCCCGTTCCGCCAGCCGGCGGACAGGCGACGAAGCAATCTCACGAACATTTTTCTAAAATAAAACTTATTTATAAAAATAATCTTTAAATTCAATAAATAGTACGCGAGATTGCTTCGCTACGCTTGCAATGACAGGCACGAGATTGACATTGCAAACTAAATTAACTACAATAAATTCGTAATTCATAATTCTTAATTTTTAATTGAATAACCATATGCCACTTATACCAACCGTGATTGAAAAATCCGGGCAAATCGAGCGCGCTTACGATATTTATTCGCGCCTTTTAAAAGACCGCATTATTTTTTTAGGCGAGCCGATTAACGACCATACGGCCAATATCATTATCGCCCAATTTTTGTTTCTAGACGCCGAAAGCAAAGGCAAAGACATAAAATTTTACATTAACACGCCCGGCGGATCGGTAACGGCCGGCCTGGCGATTTACGATACCATGCAATATGTAAAATCCGATGTCTCCACGATTTGCGTCGGCTTGGCCGCTTCCATGGGCGCGGTACTGCTCGCGGCCGGCGCCAAAGGCAAAAGATTCAGCCTGCCTAATTCGGAAATTTTAATCCACCAGGTTATGGGCGGTTTTGAAGGCCAAGCCTCGGACATAAAAATCCACTCCGAGCATATTTTAAGAGTCAGGGAAAAACTCAATAAAATTTTAGCCAAGCATACGAACCAGCCCATAGGCACAATTGAAAAAGATACTGACCGCGACCATTTTATGTCGGCCGATGAATCCGTAAAATACGGCATAATTGATAAAGTAA
>JACQYU010000026.1:0-13402 GCA_016208065.1 Candidatus Falkowiibacteriota bacterium
TTGCTTGCTTGTTTTATATGTTAGATATTAATAAACAAGAATTTGAAAAAATAATCGCGGAGGCCTTAGAAGGTTTGCCGGAAAAATTTAAAAATAAGCTTAATAATGTCGCTATTTTCGCCGAGGACGAACCGACCGATGAACAGCTTAATAAAATCAGATTAAAGCGCGGTGATATTTTATTCGGCTTATTTGAAGGCTATTCCCAGGCTAAAAGGCTGAATATCGGCCCGGTTTTGCCTGATCGGATAACAATTTTCAGAGAAGCTATTTTAAGCCAGTCTGATAATCAGGCTGAACTTAAGCAAAAAATTATTTCCACGGTTAAGCATGAAATAGCGCATCATTTCGGCTCGGATGAGAAAGGCGCGGCTAAAGCCGGCAAAAGATAAAAGCAAAAGATAAAAACCTTGATTTTTCGCCTAAAGCATGATAATATGGCAGTACTCTAATTAATAAATTAATCGCTGTTAATCGGCCAGAATATTAACGGCCGGCGGCGAATAATAACTCTATGGAAGCCTATTGCGTTAAATGTAAAGCTAAACAGGAAATGGCCGATGCCAATGAGGTGGAAATGAACGGCAAGGGCGGCGTAAAAAGAAAAGCCATGAAAGGCAAATGTCCGGTTTGCGCCACAGCCATGTTCAGGATTTTAGGCAAAGCCTAAAATTATTTTATTTTAACGGAATAGCTCGGTTTTTCCCGGGTGTTTTCGTATGGGACTGCCGCCGAATATGGCATTCGGCAATAGTTCCTAATTTGTAAAATTATTTAAAAATTAGTATAATTATTTCAGGCGACACTAATTTTTAAATATTAATTTTATGGCCGAAAATAAAAAAATTCTTATAATTGAAGACGATGCTAATTTGCTTTACGGCCTTTTGGCTAAATTCAGGGTTGAGGGCCTTGAAGTTATTATCGATGAAGGCGCGGATAAGGCGGAGGCAATGGAAAAAAGGCGCAAAGGCGCGGAGCTTGGCGCTGATTTTTATTTCATAAAAACCGAATTTAATCTTGATGAATTCGTTGATAAATTTAAAAAAATTATCAGCAATAAAGAAAAAAGCAAATAAATGAAATTTTTTAAAAATAAATTTTTTATTACCAGTCTTTTCTTAATCATAGCGGCCGCGGGCGCGTATTTTATTTTTAATAAAAAACCTAAAGATGAGTATACGACCGCTATAATTGAAAGAGGAAATTTAATCCAGACGGTTAGCGAGACCGGCATGGTTAAGGCCAACAAAGAAATGGACCTTAATTTTACCACCAGCGGCAGAATCGCCCATATTTTCGTCGGCGTAGGCGATAAAGTAAAAAAAGACCAGATTTTAGCTGAACTTGATTCAAGCGATTTACTATTAAAAGAAAAGGAGGCCGCGGCCAATTTGCAAGTCGCTCAGGCGAATTTAGCCAAGCTTTTAGCCGGAGCCACGGCGAGCGAATTGGCGGTAAGCCAAGCCAGCCTTGATCAAGCCAAGACGGCTTATGTTTCATCTTTGAATGAATCGGAAAAAATAAAAAACACGGTTAATGAAAATATAGCCCAGGCGGAAAAGAGTTTAAACGATCTTTATTTAACTTCCGGCGGAACCATAACCAGCTATCAGCAAGCGGTTAAAAATTATATAAGCGTATCTTATACCGCGGTTGACGTAAAAATCCCGCTTGCCAGCAACGCCTTAGATAGCATAAATACTATTTTAAATGATAATGACGCAAAATATTTCTTAGGAGCGGGGAATATCTCTTTGATTGAGACGACGAAGAATAACTATCTTCGGGCCGGCACGGCTTTAATCCAGGCTAAAGCAAGCCAAACCGGCGGCGATGTAAACCAGGCTTTAGCCGATACCTTAGACGCCTTGAACAAAACTTTTGAAGCTTTAAGGGATTGCTACAATCTTCTGGAAGTAAGTTTAGCCGGTTCAAGTTTTACTCAAGCCGAGCTTGATGCTTACAAAACGGCTATTAGCGCGCAGCAGGCCAATATTTCCAGCGGTATTACCTCCCTGCAAACCGCCCAAAATAATTTAAATGATTCAATCAATAATCTCAATAACGCGATTGCGGCGGCTAAAAATGCTTTAGCTACCGCCAAAGTAACCGGGGCTCAGCAGATTGCGGCGGCTCAAGCTAGGGTTGATACTGGTTATAAGGCTTGGCTGGTGGCTGAAGCGCAATTAAATCAGCTTAAAGCCGGTACCAGGACGCAAGATATAAATTTAGCCCAGGCTCAAGTAAGCCAAGCTAAAGCTTCTTTGGGCTTAGCCAGAAATCAGATTAATAACAATACCATTAAGGCGTTGCTTGACGGTACGATTACAAAGAAGAATTATGAAGCCGGAGAGCAATTTTCTTTATCTAAACCGGTTTTTTTATTGCTCGGCGTAAATAATTTTGAGATTGAGGTTGATGTTTCCGAGGCCGATATAACAAAAGTGGCCCTTAACGATCAGGCGGAAATTACCCTTGATGCTTTTGGCGAAGATGTTAAATTTACGGGCCAGGTTAATTTTATTGAACCGGCGGAAACCGTTATCCAGGATGTAATTTACTATAAAGTAAAAATAAATTTTGACGGCAAAGATAAAGACATTAAGTCAGGCATGACCGCTAACGCCAATATTACCACGGCTAAAAAAGATAATGTGCTGATTATGCCGTCAAGAGCGGTAATTGAAAAAAACGGCAGCGGTAAATTTGTTAGATTGCTTGTTTCGGAGCAAATCGAAGAAGTGCCGGTTACCATAGGGCTTCGCGGCGATAACGGATTGGTTGAAGTTTTATCCGGCTTGAATGAAAACGATATCGTTGTGACCTACATCCAGCAAAACAACTAATGGTTTGCGAATCACTTTGTAAACGGCGAAATTATCACCCCGGTTTTAAACGGCCTTACTTTTAATATCAGCCAAGGAGATTTTATTGCCATTATGGGCCCATCCGGTTCCGGAAAATCAACTTTAATGCATATTTTAGGCCTCTTAGATCGGCCGACTGGCGGAAAATATTATCTTGAAGGCAAGGACGTGACTAAGCTAGATGATGATGAATTGGCCGGTTTGAGAAATAGAAAAATCGGATTTGTTTTTCAAGCTTTTAATCTTCTGCCGCGCACTACGGTATTGGAAAATGTTATGCTACCATTGACTTATGCCAAGCATAAAGAATCGCCGGAGAGCCGAGCTAAAAGAATCTTGGAAAGCGTTGGGCTAGGGCATCGCTTAAACTATTTTACCAATCAAATTTCCGGCGGCGAAAAACAGCGGGTAGCTATCGCCCGCGCTTTAGTTAACGACCCGGCGGTTATTTTCGCGGATGAGCCGACCGGCAACCTCGATTCAAAATCAGGCGTGCAAATAATGGAAATTTTACAGCGGTTGAATGATCTGGGCAACACCATAGTTTTAGTAACCCATGAAACCTACACTTCCGAGCATGCCAAAAGAATTATTAAAGTTAAGGACGGTTTGATAGTTGATGATTATGAAGTAACGCATAGAAGAATGGCCAAAGACGGAGAAGTGCTTAAATAGTTGAATTTTAAACAGCAGTGGGTTGACTTTATGAAATAATATGCTGAAATTTTGCAAACAATGCGTTAAGACTTCAACCGGAGCGCTTCTGGCCAATAAGGGCAGAAGCTTTTTAACAATGCTGGGAATAATCATCGGCGTATCCGCCGTGGTTATTATTATGGCCGTCGGCGCCGGAGCGCAAAGCTTGATATTGTCCCAAATAAAAAGCCTGGGAACCAATTTAATCGGCGTTATACCCGGGAAATCGGAAAATAATGGGCCGCCGGCGCAGGCCCTGGGCATTGTTATCACCACTTTAACTTATGACGACGCCAAAGCTTTGGCCGATAAAAAAAACGCGCCTAATTTAGAAGCCGTATCCGCTTACAGCAAAGACATCGCTACGGTGAGCTGGGGCGCGAATGCTTATGACACCAATATCAGCGGCACCAGCGCTTCTTACGTTGACGTTGAAGGGGGAGAAATTGAATTAGGCCGTTTTTTTACGGCTGAAGAGGAAAAAAATTTGTCGCGCGTAGTGGTTTTAGGCAGTATGGTAAAAGATCAATTATTCGGCGAATCTTACCCGGTCGGACAAAGGATTAAAATAAAGAAACAAACTTTTGAAGTCATCGGCGCCATGAAAAAGCGGGGTACGGTAGCTTTCCAAAATTATGACGATCAGGTTTTTATTCCGGTAGTTACTATGCAAAAAATAATTTCCGGCGTTAATCATCTGGGTTTTATCAGGGCTAAAGTAGACGGCCAGGAAAATATCGATCGCGCCATTAATGATATAACTATAACTTTACGGGAACGCCATAATATATCCGATCAATCAAGCTTATCGGATGATTTTACCGTCAGGAGCGCGGCGCAAGCCCTTGATATTATAACCACGGTTACTAACGCGCTGAAATTTTTTTTGGCTGCCATGGCGGCTTTATCTCTTTTGGTCGGCGGCATCGGCATTATGAATATAATGCTGGTAAGCGTAACCGAAAGAACCCGCGAGATCGGTTTGCGCAAAGCCGTGGGCGCTAGTAATAATGATATTATGCTGCAATTTTTAATGGAGGCGTCGACTATCACTTTAACCGGAGGCATAATTGGCGTTATAATCGGCAGCTTGATTTCGGTTTTAATTTCCGTTGGCGCCAACCTTTTGGGTTATGACTGGGATTTGGTGATTTCTTTATTTTCCATGATTTTAGCTTTGGCGGTTTCTGTCAGTATTGGCTTGATCTTCGGCTTGTATCCGGCGCGCAAAGCCAGCAAACTTCAGCCGGTTGAAGCCTTAAGGCACGAGTAATTAAATTTTGCAATTATTATGAAATTAAGGTCAATAATAAAAATTTCTTTCCGTTCCATTAAAGCCAATAAAGTAAGAACCGGTTTGACGGTTTTAGGCATGGTTATCGGCATTGCTACGGTGGTAATAGTTTTTTCGGCTGGTGAAGGCATAAGAAGTTTGATTCTGGGCCAGGTTGAAAGTTTTGGCACGGATATCATAGAAACCGAATCAAAAGTTCCGAGCACAAAAAAAGGAGCGGAAGGAGATATCCAAAGCGCCATGGCCATGGCCCAGGGCGTACAGCTGGCTAATTTAACCTTTAAGGATATGGCCGATATCAACAAGCTGCCTAATATCAATAAAAGTTATGCCGGCATTTTGAGCCAGCAGCAAGCCAGCTACGGCAATGAATTCAGAAAAGCGATTTTATACGGCCTTACCGCTGATTTTATTGAAATTGACAAGACGAAAGTCGCGAGCGGCCGTTTTTTTTCCGATCTGGAAGATAAATCTCTGGCCCAGGTGGCGGTTTTAGGCTCTAAAATTAAAACCAAGCTTTTCGGCGATTCCGAACCGCTCGGCAAAGGGATAAAGATCGGCAAAGAAAAATTTTTAATCGTCGGCGTTATGGAGGAAAAAGGAGCGGTTACCGGCGTGGATTTTGACGATTTTATTTATTTGCCGCTAAGAACCCTGCAAAAAAAATTAATGGGCCTGGATAAATCATATATGATTATCAGCCAGCTTAAAGACGTTAAACTGGCTGAAATTACGGCCGATGACGTAAAAATATTATTAAGGGAAAATCATAATATAACGGATCCGGACAAGGATGATTTTCGTGTTACCACCATGATTGAAGCCATGAAAACTATCTCTACGGTAACCGATGCCATTACTTTGCTATTACTGGCGATTGTGGCAATTTCTCTGATTGTAGGCGGCGTTGGCGTAATGAATATAATGTACGTCATTATTACGGAAAGAACCGCCGAAATCGGTTTGCGCAAAGCCGTGGGCGCTAAATATAACGATATTATGCTCCAATTTTTGATTGAATCTTTGATTATAACTTTAATCGGCGCCGCCGCCGGTGTTTTAATCGGCTTGGCCGCATCATATTTGATTTATCTGGGAGCCAATTATAGCGGTTTAAGCTGGAAATTTATTGTTCCCTTAAAGGCTTATTATGTAGCTTTGGCTTTTGCTGTCGTTTTTGGCCTAGGATTTGGCATTTATCCGGCCCGCAAGGCGGCCAAGCTCGACCCCATAGAGGCTTTAAGGCAGGAGTAATTTTGTTGGCGAGGATAAAGATGATATAATATAGTTAATTAAAAATTCTAAATCCTAATATCTAAACTCTAAAACAAATCCAAAATTATAAATTCAAATGCCCAAAACAAATTGAATTTATAATTTTGAGCATTAGAGTTTGTTTAGGATTTAGGATTTAGGTATTAGAATTTTGCATTTTAATCTATGTTTAATTTTTCCAAATCAAAAAATATAAATTTTAAAGACTTGCATCAGGCGGCCGAGAGTTTAATCGGCCAAATTCCACCGGTTAAAAAACGCAGGCGCTTAAGTTCGTCATATAAAATTTTAAAATATTTTTGCCTGGCAATATTTATTTTATTTTTATTATCGCTGGCTCTTTTATCATCTAAAATTTTCAGCTTAAAGCAGATTTATGATAATGCCAGACAAGGCAAGGCTAATTTAGAGCAAGCCGTGGCTTTTGCCAGACAGGACGATTTTAAGCAAGCCGCTAATCTAGCCAGGCAAGCGGAAAACAATTTCAATTTTTCAATTGACAAGATTGAAGAGATAAAAAATGATAATTTTATAAATTTTATGCCGCCGGTTTTAAACCGGCTTAATGATGCGGAGAGTTTTTTAATTTCCATCCAATTTTTAAGCAAAGCGGTTTATAGCGGAGCTAATTTCGGCCAAAGTATAAAAATTCTAGCGGCCGGAGATAAAAATTTAAGCTTTTCCGGGCTAAGTCCCGAGAAAAAGCGGGAAGTTCTTAAAAAAATATTTGAATCAGCGCCGGAATTAAACGGCATAAAAGCTGATTTGGATTTAGCTTATATTAATTTAGGGCGAGTTAACGCCTCGGGCATATTATTTCTTTTAAAAAATAAAATTAACCAGATTAAAGAGCAAATAAGCGCGGCCAGCCTTATTTTAGAAAAAGCCGTGCCTTTATCGCAGGTGATTCCGGCCTTAGCCGGCTACCCCGGCCAGGTTGATTATTTAGTAGTATTGCAAAATAACGACGAGCTTAGGCCAACCGGAGGATTTTTAGGCACTTATGGAATATTACAAATTAAGGATGGCGAGATTCTAAGTTCTAACACGCACGATATTTATCATATTGATATGCCGGTTCAGGATAAGATAAATATCGCGCCGCCGGAGCCGATTAAAAAATATTTAAACGATAAATGGTATTTGCGCGACGCTAATTGGTCGCCGGATTGGCCGACGGCGGCGCGAAAAATAGACTGGTTTTATCAAACGGAAAGCGCTCTAAATCCGGAAGCGGAAAAAAATCTTAAATTTAACGGAGTTATAGCTATTACGCCGAAATTAATTACTGATTTTTTAAAAGTAACGGGCCCGATAACGATTGAAGGGCAAATCTATAATCAAGATAACTTCCAAGATTTATTGCAGTATCGGGTGGAAAAAGGCTATCTCGCCTTAGGCGTTTCTTCCTGGCAGAGGAAAGAAGTTATTGGCGAGATAACCAAAGAGTTAAAAATTAAAATTTTTAGTTTGCCGCCAAGCCAATGGTCGGAAATTATAAATATCGTAATTAATAATTTAACCGCGAAAAATCTGTTGCTTTATTTAACTGATAATCAGCTGGAAGATATCGCGGTGCAAAATGGCTGGGCCGGAGAAATAAAAAATTATTACGGCGATTATTTGATGGTAGTTGACGCTAACCTCGGCGCTTTAAAAACCGACGCGGTTATGGGCCGGAGCTTAAGCTATAAAGTAACCGAGGAGGGAGATGGCTTACTTTCAAAATTAACCATTAATTATATTCATAACGGCAAGCTTGACTGGAAAACCAGCGTTTATAAAAGCTATACCAGAATTTACGCGCCGCTAGGCAGCCGTTTAATTAAAATCAGCGGTTATGAAGCCAAAGATATAGATATCGGCGTTGAAGCCGGGAAAACTTGGTTTGGTTTTTATTTAACAGTGGCGCCTGGAAAAATTAATAATATTACGCTTGAATATAAGCTGCCGCCAGAAGTTATATTAAATAATAATTACGGCCTTTATATTCAAAAACAGCCAGGCAAAGAATTAAATTATGCTTCGGTTGACTTAAGCTTCCGAAATAGTATAAAATCATATAACCCGGCGAACCTATCCACGCGCAAAGTAAGCCCGGTTAGAGTTGAGTGGGAAGGAGACCTTAATATAGATCGTGACTTTGAAGTAAGGTTCTAATATTTATTTGTCATGCGAGAAGCCCGTAATCGGGCGACGAAGCAATCTCACAAATAAATAATATATAAAAAGATGGAATGTTTTTATTAAACAAGTCATATGTGAGATTGCTTCGTCGCGAACGCTCCTCGCAATGACAACGTATTTTTTATGTTTATTAAGCGAATCGGCATAGATTTAGGCACAACTTATACTTTAGTCCATTTACCTAAAAGAGGCATTATTATTAATGAGCCCAGCGTGGTGGCGATTTCTTTGATTGATAAAAAGATTCTGGCCGTGGGCAACGAGGCTAAGGACATGTTAGGCAGGACGCCGGACACTATTGTCGCGATTAAACCTTTAAAGGACGGCGTGATTGCTGATTATCATACCACCGAAGCCATGCTAAGATATTTTATTAATAAAGCTTTGGGCGGCATCAGGCTGTTTAGGCCGGAAGTAATGGTGGCTGTTCCGGCCGGCATTACTTCAACCGAACGCCGAGCGGTAATTGACGCTACTATCGCGGCCGGAGCCAGGGCGGCTTATATCATAAAAGAGCCGATAGCCGCGGCTATCGGCGCCGATATTCCGATTGGCTCGGCTTCAGGCCATATGATTATTGATATCGGCGGCGGTACGGCGGAAATGGCGGTAATCTCGTTAGGCGGGGTAGTGACTTCAACTTCAGTAAGGATAGGTGGAAATAAATTTGACGCCGCCATCCAAGAGTTTATCAGGCGCAAATATAATTTAGCCATTGGCGAAAGAACGGCCGAGGAAATAAAAATAAAAATCGGCAGCGCTTTATATTTGGAGGATAAATTAACCATGGAAATAAGGGGCCGCGACATGATTACCGGCTTGCCGAGGAATATTATGGTTAATTCCGATGATGTTACGGAAGCGGTGCAAAACGAGCTGGAAGCCATAATCCAAGCCGCTAAAAGAGTGCTTCAGGAAACCCCGCCGGAATTAGCCGCTGATATTATGGATAAAGGCATGGTTTTGTCCGGAGGCTCTTCGCTTCTTAGAAATATTGACCAATTGCTCTCGCGCACGACCGATGTGCCGGCTTACGTGGCGGACGATGCTTTGCTTTGCGTAGTTAAAGGTACGGGCATCGCGCTTGAGAATCTAGATTCATATAAGCGGAGTATATTCGCGACGAAATAAAAAATAGTAAAAATTTTCAATTTTCAATTTTCAAACAATTTTCAATAAATTAATTTATTAATTAGAAATTGAAAATTATTTTATGCTCATCGGCATTGACGCTTCGCGCGCTAATAGAAAATTTAAAGGCGGTACAGAATGGTATTCTTATTATTTGATAAGGGAGCTGGCCAAGATTGATTCTAAAAATCAATATATTTTATATAGTGATAAGCCTTTGGCCGGCGGTTTGGCTGATTTGACGATTGAAGATTATGAAGCCGTTTCCGGCAGAATTGATAATAAGGGATTTCAAGAAATTAAAAGTCCGTTTGGAAATTTTCGCGTTAAAATTTTAAAATGGCCTTTGGCTTATTTTTGGACGCAAATTAGATTGTCCTATGAAATGCTCACCCATCGCTTGGATATTCTTTTTATCCCGGCCCACACTTTGCCGATTATTCATCCTAAAAAATCGGTGGTTACTGTCCATGACATAGGTTTTGAGCGCCAAGCCAAGCTTTATAGCTCCGATAAAATAGGTCCGACCGGAAGTTTAATCTATGGAATATTGGATTTTTTAACCAAGCTGTTTACTTTAGGAAAATTTCATCCGAATATTCTTGATTATCATAGCTGGTCGACAAAATTCGCCCTTACGCATGCTAAAATTATTATCGCGGTATCCGAGTTTACCAAAAAAGAAATGGTGGAATTTTATAAAACCGGCGCGGGAAAAATTAAAGTAATTTACAATGGTTTTAACGGCAACCTTTACCGCCCAATCAATGATCAGGAAAGAATCAAACAGATTTTAGATAAGTATGATATTAAAACCCCTTATATTTTTTATGCCGGCCGTTTGGAGAAAAAGAAAAATACCGCTAAATTAGTTGAGGCTTATGCTCTTATGAGGCAGAAATTTAACGGAATAAGACATAAATTAGTTTTAGTGGGC
Organism: Candidatus Falkowiibacteriota bacterium; assembly: GCA_016208065.1. Classification (GTDB taxonomy): domain Bacteria; phylum Patescibacteriota; class Patescibacteriia; order Patescibacteriales; family GWC2-42-12; genus JACPHD01. Next base: position 10,391 of record JACQYU010000026.1, read on the forward strand.
TGGGCCGGCCTCGGCTTTGATAAAGTAAAAGATGTTATTAATGAATTTGATATTGACGAAGACGTTATCATAACCGGCTGGATTCCCGAAGCTGATATGCCTTATATTTATAACGGCGCGGATTTATTTGTTTTTCCTTCGCTTTATGAAGGCTTTGGCATACCTCTCTTAGAAGCTATGGCTTGCGGCACGCCAATCGCGGCCTCAAATACCGCCTCCGTACCGGAAGTTATCAAAGACTCCGCCCTACTTTTTGATCCGGAAAATAAAAATGACATGGCGGAAAAAATGGCGAAGATATTGCTGGATAAGCGGTTAGCCAATGAATTGGCCGGCAAAGGATTTTTAAGAATAAAAAATTTCAGTTTAGCCAAATGCGCCCAAGAAACATTGGCCTTAATGGAAAAAATGTAAGTTTGGAAAATATTAATAATTTATGTTATAATAAAGATGTTATGAAAAATAAAAAGACATCTTTTTTTAATATATTTTTAGCCGGGATGATACTCCTGAATTTTTTTGTTTTTACCGGCCATAACGCCCTAAGCGATGTTAAAAATAATTTTACCAACGATGAAATACTGGTAAAATTTAAAACTTCGCTAAAACCGGCAACTATTAAAATTTCTCCCGCCGGCGATTTAGATAAATTTTTAAATTATTATAATAATCTGCCGGAAGTTGAATATGCCGAACCGAATTATCTTTATCAAGCTTCCATAATACCGTCCGATACATTTTTCAGCAACCAGTGGTATTTGAAAAAAATTAAAGCTGTTGAAGCTTGGGACGGCGCAAGGGAAAGCCCCGATACTGTTATCGCAATTTTAGATTCAGGCGTGCAAATTAGCCACCCTGATCTTGCGAGCAATGTTTGGTTTAATAAAAAGGAGGTTGCCGGCAATAATATTGATGATGATAAAAATGGTTTTATTGATGATATCAATGGCTGGGATTTTGTTAACAGCGTGTCTGATCCGGCGCCAAAATTTAATGCCGGCTTTACCGAAGACGGCATTTTACACGGCACCATTATCGCCGGCATTGCCGCGGCCTCGGGCAATAACGCCGCCGGTGTTGCCGGCATAACCTGGAAAACTAAAATTATGCCGCTTAAAGTTTTAGATGACAGAGGGGAGGGCAGCGCTTCAAAAGTTGTTAAGGCCATTGATTACGCGATTGCTAATGGCGCTAACATTATTAATTTAAGCTTTGTTGGTTTTGGCTATAGCAAGGCTTTTGATGACGCGGTTAAGCGCGCTTATGACGCCGGCTTGATTGTAGTGGCGGCCGGAGGCAATGAGGTCGGGCAGGGTGATGGTTATTATTTAGACGAAACTCCCATGTATCCGGTTTGCCTTGACGGGGCTAACGGTGAAAATCGAGTAATCGGCGTGGCCGCGACCGATACCATAGATCAAAAAGCGACTTTTTCCAGCTTCGGCAATAAATGCATTGATATCGCGGCGCCCGGGGTTAGCGTTTTTAGCACAGTAGTTTATTCGCCGGATAATTATAATGAAGGCAAGCCTTTTAATAAATATTATGATGGTTATTGGTCCGGCACTTCGGTCGCTGTGCCAATGGTGAGCGGCGCCTTAGCGCTCATAGAAAGCGCCAACCCGTCTTTAAACAGAGACGAAATTATAAAAATTCTTTTAGATAATACGGACAATATCAGCCGGGTAAATCCTAATTATTTGGGCCGGCTCGGGAGAGGCAGGTTAAATATAGCGTCGGCGGTTAATTACGCCAAGAGCTTATTAAGCAGTAAAGTTGAAAAATTATTAATTGGGCCGAAAAATGGCATGGCCAGCCTCATAAAAATTACCGATCAGGATGGTAAAAAAGACAATGAATTTTACGCTTATGATAATAAGTTTAAGGGCGGCGTCAGTTTGACCGCCGGAGACATAAATCGTGACGGCCAAGAAGAAATTATTACCGCGGCCGGCCTTGGCGGCGGGCCGCATATTAGAATGTTCAATTTAAGCGGAGAGCTAGTCGGCCAATTTTTCGCTTTTAGCAATAATTTCCGCGGCGGCGTCAATCTGGCCGTTGCGGACGTCAATAATGACGGCAGCGATGAAATCATCGCCGTTCAAGCTTCCGACGGCAATTCGGAAATAAAAATTTTTAACGGCCGCGGCCAGCTATTGAGTTCGTTTTACGCTTATGATAATAAGTTTAAGGGCGGCCTTAATATAGCCGCCGGCGATATAGACGGCGACGGCGAAGCTGAAATTATAACCGGACTGGCGGCCGGTAAAATTCCCGAGGTTAGAATTTTTAAAGCCGCCGGTATTTTACAAGGACAATTTTTAGCTTACCCGAAAACTTTTCGCGGCGGAGTTAAAGTTACCGCGGCCAGCGTTAGAAGCGGCTCCGGAAGCCATCGCGCCGATATTGTTACCGCTCCGGAAAAGGGCGGCGGGCCTCATATAAAATTTTTTGACGGCAAAGGAAATTTGTTATCGCATTTTTTCGCTTTTAACAGTAATTTCCGCGGCGGCGTGGATTTAGCCAAGGCTGACGTTGATAATGACGGCTTGGATGAAATAATAGCCGCTGCCGGCCCCGGGGGAGCGCCGCATGTCCGAGTTTTTAAAGTTAGCGGGAAAATCGTCGGTTCGTTTTACGCTTATGAAGAAAGTTTTAATAAAGGCGTAAATGTAGGCGGTATTAAAATTAATAAATAACTTTATAAAATAAATTATATGAGCAAAAGAGCTATTTTTGACAAAAAAAATATTTTAGTGGCCGGCGGCGCGGGTTTTATCGGTTCACATTTATGCGATCGATTAGTTGAAAACAATAAGGTTATTTGTCTGGATAATTTTTCTACCGGAGATGAAAGGAATATTGACCATTTGCTTTCTGATCCTAACTTTGAATTCATAAAACATGATATTGCCGAGCCGATTAATTTGGAAAAATTGCCGGAATTGCAAAAATTTAAAATAGAATTTCAAGGCATCCAAGAAATTTATAATTTGGCCTGCCCGACTTCAC
>JACQYU010000026.1:13448-17654 GCA_016208065.1 Candidatus Falkowiibacteriota bacterium
TGGCCTGCCCGACTTCACCTAAAGATTTTGATAAAAATAAAATTCCAACTATTTTAGCCTCTTCTTACGGAGTAAAAAATGTGTTGGATTTAGCCGTCCGCTACCAGGCGAAAATTATGCATTTTTCCTCTTCCGTGGTTTACGGGCCGAGGCCGGACGGCCAAAAAAAAACTAAAGAAAATGAAATCGGCCAAGTTGATTTTCTTTCACCCAGAAGCTCATATGACGAAGGCAAGCGGTTTGCCGAAACCGTAGTGGAAAATTATCGCCAAGTCCACGGCCTTGATTCAAGGGTAATCCGCTTATTCCGCGTCTATGGGCCGAGAATGAAATTAAACGAAGGTAATTTAATTCCTGATTTTATAAATAGCGCTTTGGAAAATTCCAGCCTAGTTATCCCGGGCGATAAATATTTTTCAAGTTCGCTTTGCTATGTAAGCGACTGCGTTGACGCTTGCCTTAAATTAATGGAAAGCTCGGTAATCGGCCCGGTTAATATTGGCTCTGACGTTGATATGAATTTAACGAAAATTTGCGAAATGATAATTAAAATTTTAGATTCAAAATCAAAAATAAGCTATATTGACAGCCACTTGTTTATCAGTGAATTATGTTTGCCTGATATAACTAGGGCGCGGGAAGAACTTGGCTGGCTGCCGATTGTTACCTTAGAAAACGGTTTAAAAAAAACCATTGATGATTTAAGGGCGAGTAAAGGCTTAAAAACAGTTGTATAAAATAAAAAAGACATGAAAACATTTTGTATTATTCCGGCGTTTAACGAAGAAAAAAATATAATAACGGTTGTGAGCCAGGTAAAACCATTGGTTGACGAAGTAGTCGTGGTGGACGATTGCTCTAGCGACCGTACGGCTGATTTAGCGGAAAGAACCGGCGTAGTTTTACTTAGGCATATAATAAACCGAGGGCAGGGCGCGGCTCTAAGGACCGGCACCGAGTATTGCCTTAAAAACGGCGCCGAGATAATCGTTCATTTTGACGCTGACGGCCAATTTTTAAGCCAGGATATAAAAAAAGTCGCGGAGCCGATTAAGGCCGGCGCGGCGGAAGTTGTTTTCGGCTCGCGTTTTCTTAACAGCGGGCATAGCTTGGCCATGCCGCCTTTTAAAAAATATTTCATTATGCCCTTGGCCAGGGCGGTTAATAAAATATTTTTTAATGTTAACTTAACTGATCCGCAGAGCGGTTTTAGAGCCATGTCGCGCGAGGCGGCGCGTAAAATCAGCTGGCAGCAGGATCGAATGGCGCATTGTTCGGAAATAATGTTTGCGGTCAAAAAAAATAATTTTAAAGTCAAAGAAGCGCCCATTACAGTTGTTTACCATAATTTCGGGCAAAATTTTTTCGGCGGCTTAAAAATTTTAAAAGATTTGTTTATCGCCACATTGATTAATCGTTAACGCAACTTAGATGGTTTTACCCTACGAATCTACAAATCAGCTACAAATTTACAAATATTAATAAAAAATGGTTAAGTTGGTATTTGTATATTCGTAGCCGATTTGTAGATTTGAGGGAGTCATAGATTTAAAAATCACCATTTTGTTTGTATATAGTTTAAATACTAAAATAATAAATATTGTAATTTTATCATTATGATACAACAAATAATCGCCCTTATAATCATCGCTTCAATTCTCGCCCGGCTTTATTGGCAAAAACAAAAAAATTATATCGGCATGAACGAATTTTTGTTTTGGCTTATTTTTTGGATTTTAGCCGCTGTTTTAATAGTTTCTTTAAAATTTCTTGATAAATTAGTGGCCGAACTGGGCTTTTCCGGTTCAGGCATTGAAGTTTTGCTGTATTTAAGCGTAGCCGCGCTATTTTATTTTGTTTTCCGTTTGCGGTTAAAAATGGAAAAAATAGAAAAAGATATTACTAAGATCGTCCAGAATATATCTTTAAAAAACAAATAATGATATAAAAATTTTTAGTTTTAGTTTTATGAAAATAGCGCAAATAACCTGCACTTTTCCGCCATATCGGGGCGGTATAGGCAACAGCGTTTATAATATTTCAGAAAGCCTGGCCGGCTTAGGCCACGAGGCAACGGTTTTTACCCCGGATTATAATTATAAAATTGAAGATGATTTTTATCGGCCCGGAGGCGAATTTAAAGTTGAACGCTTAAGGCCGCTGCTTAAATACGGCAATGCCGCTTTTATACCCCAGCTTTTCTGGAAACTTAAAGATTTTGACGTTGTCCATTTGCATTACCCGTTTTATGGGGCGCTGGGCCCGGTATTATTGTCGAAATTATTATTAGGCCGGAGAATGAAATTGATGCTTCATTATCATATGGACAGCAGGGCTAAAGGATTTAAGGGCGCTATTTTTTATTTATACAAAATTTTAATTTTGCCGCTCCTGGCCATGGCGGCCGAGGTTATTACCTGCGCTTCGCTTGATTACGTAAAGCATTCTGATTTAAGAAAATATTGCCAAGCCAAGCCTGATAAATTCCGGCAGATATTATTCGGCGTAAATCTTGAGCAATTCGTGACATATCATGACAGCATAAATAAGCGGAGAAAAAATAAAATTGTTTTATTCGTCGGCGGCCTTGATAAGGCCCATTATTTTAAGGGTTTGGAGAACCTGCTTAAAGCCATGGCCATAATAATTAAAAGGCCGGAATTAAATCCGGTTATTCTAAACGTGGTTGGGCATGGAGATTTATTGCCTTATTATAAAAAACTCGCCGCTAATCTCGGAGTGGGAAAATCGGTATTTTTTCATGAAGGCGTTGATAACAGCCAACTGGTTAATTTTTATAATTACCGCAAAACCAAATAAAAAGTTGCCAGTCGCGACCCGCCTGCCGGACGGGCAGGGCTGCGAGTTGCGAGTTTATTATCTAAACGGCTTATATTATAACTTAAGCAAACTGCCGAAATTTTTACGGTTGTTTTGGCAAATTTGGAACATGTTTAATATTATAAATTATTTTAAAATAAAAAAGATTCTGCAAAAAGAAAAATGTGAAGCGGTAATAACAAATAATTTAATGGGCATGGGATTTTTAACGGCGCGAGCCATAAAAAATTTAAAAATCAAACATTTGCATATCGCGCATGATATCCAGCTAATCCATCCGTCAGGATTAATGTATTACGGCAAAGAGGGGATAATAGACGGTTTTTTCGCTAAAATTTATTCCGGTTTATGCCGTTGGCTGTTTGATTCGCCCGCGGCGGTTATTTTTCCTTCGCGCTGGCTAAAAGATTTATATATAAGCAGAAAATTTTTTGTTCGATCAAAAATTGAAGTTTTCCCCAACCCGGTTGAAGGCGCGGCGCGGCAGGCGGGGGGGCGCGCCGGCGGTTTTAAATTTTTGTTTTTAGGGCAAATCGAAAAGCATAAGGGCGTGTTTTTATTGATTGAAGCATTTAATAAGATTAATAAAAAATATCCGGAAGTTGAGTTAATATTGGCCGGCGACGGCTCGCTAATTAAAAAAGCGCGCGAAAAGGCAACGGGCAACAGTAATATTAAATTTTTAGGCTGGCCCGGAGACGAGCGGGCTGATGAACTGCTTGGCGCGGCTGATTGTTTAGTTTACCCGTCTTTGGTTTACGAAAACTGCCCTAACGCGATTCAGCGCGCCTTAGCCGTTGGGCTGCCGGTATTAGCTAGCAACCTTGGCGGCATCCCCGAATTGTTAAGCGGAGGAGCCGGAGCTTTATTTAAGCCGGCGGACGCTGGCGATCTGGCGGAAAAAATAGCCCGGATGATTGAAAATAAAAATAATTTAGGCGCCTTAGCCGAGGCGGGCAAGCGCAAAGCTTTTACTTTTAAAGCTGAAAATTATGTTAAAGGGCTTGAGGAGGCAATAAAGAATCGCTAAGAAAAATTTTAATTTTTTATAAATATAAAAAATAAGAAGGCAAGGGTTTAATTTTGCTTTCTTAAAATGGCGGTAAAATAAAATTTTACCATTATGATGCATTTTTCATCTTAACTCGGTTGCTGTTTTTTACTTCAACCAAGCCTTCTTCCTTCATTTTTTCGATTATTTCAAAAAGTTTCGCGGAGGAAATATACCCAAATAGTTCAGCTATCGCAACTCCTCCGCTCTTGCCTCTGAGTTTTTCCAGTATAATATTTCTATCATTGTCCGACATTCCTCTGCCCCCCTTTTTTAGTGTTTAATTAAATATTACCAAATAAGCGGTTAGCCGT
>JACQYU010000027.1 GCA_016208065.1 Candidatus Falkowiibacteriota bacterium
CCTCTCCTTAGCAAGGAGATGGAAACTGGTCCCGCCACTTGCAAGGATAGAGTTATGTGTTGCGTGTTATGTGTTACGAGTTGCGCGATCTCCCCGTCTTTATCTTAATCGTCTTCGGCTTAGCGCCTAACGCTTTCGGCACAACAATTTTCAAAATTCCATTAACCGCTTCGGCCGAGGCTTTTTCGCCTAAAACATGCGATGGCAAAGGCACGCTTCGGTAAAAACTGCCGCGCCTGATTTCTTTGCGGTAATAATTCTTATCTTCAACTTCAGATTTTTTTTCATTTTCACCCTTAATGATTAAAACGTCATTTTCAATGGAAATATCAACTTTTTCCGGATCAATTCCGGCTAATTGGGTTTCAATATAGACTTTATCTTTATCCTGATAAACGTCTACTGCCGGCATATAACCGGCGAAGCCGGTTCTACTCGGCATATAATCTTCAAACATTTTACCCATATCCTCAAAAGATTCAAGAGCTGGCATCCATTTTATAATTGGCATATGATTTTGTTCTGTCATTGCGAGGAGCTCCGCCAGCAGGCGGAAGCGACGAAGCAATCTCACGGACACCAAACTTTTATCTAAACTTGCCATACGTGAGATTGCTTCGCTCCCTCCGATCGCTCGCAATGACAATTATGTTATTTTAATTTATAAACTACCACCTTTACCGGTTCAATCACTTTCCCGTTAAGCTTATAGCCGGCTTTCACCTCTCTCGCCACTAAACCATCTAAACTTTCATCTTCCGTCTCTTCGCTGGAAATCGCCTCCATTAAATTATGGTCAAATTTATTACCTGCCTGTCCGGTAGGCAGGTTATTAATCTTTATCTCTTCAACGCCGACCCTTGCCAGGACATCCTTAAATTGCTTAACCACATGTTCTACGCCAGTCAGCCATTCATCCGTTGATTCGCCATTATGCCGCGCCCGCAACGCTTCGCTTGCGAGGCGGGCGGGATGCTCCATAGCCATTTTTAAATGGTCGTAAACCGGCAGAATTTCTTTTAGCATCCGCTCGTTGGCATAAACCGCGAACTCCATTTTTTCTTTGGCCGTCTGCTTAAGTAAATTTTGATAATCGGCCAAGGCGCGCTTATACTTATCCTCCCATTCTGATTTATTTTTAAATTCATTCAAATAATATTCAATTATTTCTCTTATGCCCCGGTATAAATCTTTTTCCTTAAGCCAATCCTCCGGCTTTCTCCACTCATAAGACGAATGTTCATCATTAATTATTACCTCCTGATTATCCGCTCTGGCAACAAATTCATTAACCACCATATGTAAATCCGGCCTTTCTTTAGTTCTGTTAAGCTCTACGGTTGTTAAATATTCCATACCGCTAATATCTAAATTTAACTCTTCTTTCATCTCCCGTTTTAGCGTTTTTTCCATGCTTTCGCCAAATTCCACTTTTCCGCCCGGCACTACCCACGAATTATTCCATTTTGGAGATCTCGTTAACAATAATTCACCCTTATTATTAAATATAAAAGCGCTTACGCCTACTATGGCATACTTATTACAGCTATCTGTTTTTTTCTCCTCATTCATAATATTATTATATTATTTCTCCATTAATATATCATTAAGAAACTTTATTAAAGCTAAATTTTTTTCATAATCCATCCGCATCGGCCCTAAAATTCCCAATAAGCCGATATTGCCCTTAAGCTTATACTTAGTTAAGACCGTGCCGCAAAAATCTCCGAAAGGATTGTCAACGCCAATAAAAATTTGCGGGCCGGCCTCAAGCTTGTTATAAATATTATTGATTATCTCATCAACCCGATCAATGATTTGCGAGATATCGTAAATTAATTTGGTTTCGGAAAATTCCGGCTGGGACAATAAATTGGAAATGCCGGTATAATACAAATTATGGCGGTGGAAAGCCCAGAAAACCGCGTTGCCGGAAACTTTGGCCAACTCTTTGGCCGCCTGTTTAAAATTTAATTCGTCTTTGCCTTCTAAAAGTTTGGAAAAATTTTTTATTTCCAAGGCGCCTAATTTTTTTTCAGCCAAATTTTCAATATATAAATTATAGGCTTTTTCGGTCGGGATGCGGCCGGCCGAAGTATGCGGCTGGGCGATAAAGCCGGCAGTCTCCAATTCCGCCATTTCATTTCTAACCGTGGCCGAAGAAATGTCTAAATTATATTTATCAACCAAAACTTCCGACCCTACGGGAACGCCGGTTTTTATATGCTCTTTAACGATGGTTTTTAAAATTAAAGCCTTTCTTTCATCCATATATTTTACTATATTTATATTATATACATAGTTAGCACTCGTGTCAAGAGAGTGCTAAAAGTCAATAAAAAAAGAGATTCGGCCCTAGGGCAAAACCTCATGTTTAATTTACTCCTCCTCAATGATGATTTCAAATTCATCCCAGCCGGGATTTGAACTGCCGGGATTTGAATTATCATCGCCTTTTACCCAATCTCGCCAGAACGCCTCTACGCTACCGATTTTCGTGCCTTTTAAAACCAGCCAGTCGCACGGGTAGCCGGAAGGACTGGGTATGCGTTCTATCTCATGGCGTCCGGATGGGACAACAACTGTCCCCATGGTTTCGCCATCAATAAATTTCCAATCTTTCTTAAGGGTCGCAAACATACTTTACCTCCCTCTCTCATTCATCATGTTTTGGTTTATAAAAAAAGAAAACAAATAAGACATAAACAAACGCCAACAATGCTCCGCAGGCCAACGGGACATTGTATGGATACACGCTTATACCCCAGGGAATAATAACGGAAGAGCAACACGATGAGGCATCAAAAAGCAGGGTTTTTTTAAGCCTCATAAGCATATCTGATTTTTCTGCCGACGTAGCATCCAGAGGCAAATCTTTGAGCTCCTGAAGGCGTGAGCTGATATTGGCATACCAAAATCCTACATCCTCATTAGGCGTTTCCCATAAGACAGAAGTATAACCATCGGTCAAACCCTTCTCTTCCATATAGGTAACGGCTATTTCAAGCTGTTCTTTGGCAAGCTCAACCATCTCGGCTCTAGCCGCGGTTTTTAGATAATCGCCACACTCAAGATCAAACTTTATATAGGCGAAAATTCTATAACCGCCCCAAAGGACTAAAGCAATGGAGCAGAGAAAAAATAACCCGGTTACCACAATTATCTTAACGTTATACTTTTTATAAAACATACTCCCCTCCTTTTGACTATATTTTTTTGTTTATTGTTCGATCTCCTTATTATTTTTAACAGGCCCGGGATGACAAAAAATACAAATCCCCGACCTTACGGCCGGCCCCTTTGTTAAAGGGGCTAAATGCAAACCCCCTTAATCCCCCTTTACAAGAGGGACTTTATTTTTAAAATACCAAGTTAAAACTTCGTTGGCGATCGGTACGGCTACGCTTGAACCTTCGCCGCCCTGCTCAATTAAAACAGTAATAACAATTTCCGGCTTATTATAAGGCGCGAAGCCGGTAAACCAGGCATGAGTCGGCTTAGTGCTTGACCACTGGGCCGTTCCGGTTTTGCCGGCCACTTCTACCGGCACTGACCCTAAACTGCGCGCGCTGCCGGCCGTAACCGTCTGCCTCATGCCTTCTCTAATAATATCTATGGTTTTAGCGCTTACTACATTATGCTTAATCGGAGTATTATCAACTTCGCCGATTAATTGGTCTTGGCTGTTTAATATCTGCCTGATTATATGCGGCCGATATAAAGAGCCGCCATTAGCGAACACGGATGTATAATTCGCAACTTGGAGCGGCGTTACCAAAGTATCTCCCTGGCCGATAGCTAAATGATAAGTATCGCCGATATACCATTGTTCTCCTTTAGTTTTTTCTTTCCATTCCTCGGTCGGCAAGAATCCGCCAGCTTCGCCGAGCATATCAATTCCGGATTGGCTATCCAGGCCGAATAATTTTTCATATTTTACTATGCGCTCCAATCCCAGGCCTTGAAAATCCTGATAACCGCCGCCGATGTAATAAAAAAACGTATTGACCGACTCGGCCAGCGCCTTTCTAACGTTGGTTGTACCGTGCCCGCCGGCTTTCCAATCGGGAAAAAACCACTGGCCGATTCTTATGCCGCCGGCGCTTAAAAAACTGGTATTTTCATTGATAACATTTTCTTCAAGAGCCGCGGCCGCGATGACCGGCTTTATGACCGAACCTGACGGATATTCGCCCGAGATACAGCGGTTAAATAAAGGCCGGTCCGGATGGTCAGCGATTTTAGAATATTCTTCTTGCGTCATGCCGCGGGCAAAATCATTATTATTGTAAGACGGAAAGCTAACCATGGCTAAAATTTCACCGTTATTCGGATCTAAGGCGATGGCGCAGGCTTTATTAAGATGGTTTTTTTGCAAAGTATCTATGATTGATTCTTCTAATTTTTTTTGCAGCTCCACGTCAATGGATAAAACCAAATTATGCCCGTCTTCGCCGGCTTCCTGGTTAATAATCTTTTTTTCTTTGCCTAAAGCATCGACTTCAACCTGTTTTTTACCGTTAGCGCCTTTCATTTGGTTTTCCCAAAAATTTTCCATGCCTGATTTTCCGATATAATCAATCGGCAAATATTCCGAGCCGAACTTAGCCAATTCTTTATCATTAATTTTTCCCGTATAGCCTAAAACATGCGATAAAGACAGGCTGTATAAATTATATTCCCGCCTGGTTTTATTGGTTATAACTACTCCGGGCATATTGTCAGATTCCAAATAAAGCTTCATAGCTTTATCATAATTAATGTTATCGGCGATAAAAAGCGGCTGATAAGATTCAAGCGAACCAAGCTTAATTTCTGACAGCAAATTTAAAATATCTTCCGGCTTTAAATCTTCCAAATTTTCGCTGACCCTTTTAATAACAGCCTGGCGGGCCAAATTATCTTTAGGCAAATCAGCCGGCACGAAATACAATAAAAAATTGGCTGAATTTCTAACCAGCGGACGGCCTAAGCGGTCATAAATAACTCCCCTTTTGCTTTCAAGCCTTTCAACCCTTATGCGGTTGCCTTCGGCTAATTCGTAGTAATAGCTTCCCTTAACTACCTGCAGCCAAGCGGCGCGGCCGATAATAATTCCCAAGAATAAAAGCAAAATTAAATTTATTTTAAAAACTTTGTTTATATTAAAATTTTTGCCGACAGTCTCTTTCGTGCTTGAAGTCTCCACCAGCCAATCGTCAACCGAACCCCTGTTTAATTTTCCCAGCCTGACATCGCCTTCTTTTATGGTAAAAGGGTGTCTCCGCTTAAATTGTTTTTTAAATAAAGAAGCCATATTAATATTTTTTTATCAGAAATACCGGCTTTAAGCTTCTGCCCAAAAAATAAATTATATAATAAATAATAAAAGCGGATAGAAGATTCAGGCCGGCTCGCTCTAAAAGGGAGAGCCAGAAATTACTATCCGCGATCGAAGCTGATGAATTTATTTCAGTAAAAATTAAAATAAAAAAATTAATTATTAATTCATAAATAACCGTGGCTAATCCGGTTAGAGCTAAAAATGAATAAAGAGAACGATTGGTAAAAAAATAATCCAATAAAAAATTAGCGGCAATAACGGTAAGGCTTAGGCTTAAGATATAGGCGCCAAAGGGTAAAAAGGAGAAAATTTCCATAAAGAATCCGATGCCAACGGCCCACCAGACGGCAAAATCAAGGCCAGAAAAGCCTAAAATGAAAATTAAAACCACTAAAACTAAATTTAAACCGCTGATTATGCCTGGTAAACCGCTAATTAAAGCGATTTGCGCGATTGCCAAGCTGATTATTAATATAATATTAGTAATTATTTTAGCTATCATATTTAATTTATATTAACAAAAAACCGATAAAAAAGCCACGAACGTAAAAAGAGACTATTTTGTCCCTATTAATAAATAATATGTCAGATTAAAAAATATTATAGATAACTTTTGTCATTGCGAGAAGCTCCGACGCTTTGGTCGGAGCGACGAAGCAATCTCACAAACAATTTAATAAAATAAATATTCTTGATGAAAAAATCTATAAATTCAACAAATAGTACGTTAGATTGCCACGCTCCCTTCGGTCGCTCGCAATGACGATATAAGCTTTATTCTTTCACTAAATTCTCCCCCACCCTGAATATATCCCCGGCGCCCATTAATACTATAACATCCTCTCTTGCGGCGCGCGCGCGCAAATAATTTTCACATTCCGCCAAGGTTGAAATATATTTCACTGTTTGC
>JACQYU010000054.1 GCA_016208065.1 Candidatus Falkowiibacteriota bacterium
GTCAGAATCAACCGCCCATCTTGAACCGATATCCGTGCGGTAAATCATATTCGGTATAATAATATTTCTTACCCGGCCGTAAACAAGATGCCGCGCGTCCTCTACGGTCGTGGCGCTCGCGGTAATGACCAATAAACAGCCGGATACTCCGGCCACCCGCCAAATGCCATTATCATTTTTAACATCTTCAATATGCACGCCTTCCAAATTATTATGATTCTTAAAAGCAATGGCCAAATCATGGTACAATTTTACGACATCAGACTCTTCATCTTTGGAAAAATATGATTCCACTAAAATTCTAACTCCGATTTGAAAGCCGCGCTTAATTTTTAATTCAAAATCTTCGCCTTTGGCCATTTTATACAGCCATTCGCCGGTTGGCGTTAAAATGCCTTCTTGCTGAATCTGGATAGTCGGATAGCCGAAACGGGTGGTAAACTCAAGCGGATATATGCCCCGGCCGTTAACAATGCAGTTTATATCAACATAGCCGATATAACCGGACTCTTTTAAGGCCGGCAGCATTTTTTCCAGGGTGGCGCGGAATAAATTGTTAGGCGAGCTCCAATACATTAAGGTTCCCATCTCGCCGGCGAACGGCCCGATATTGCCCGGATAAATTCTTTTGTGCTCAAAATTCACGTTAATCGGATAAATAAAATCGTGGCCGTTAAAATAAGCGCCCACGGCAACCTCCACGCCGGTAATATATTTTTGGAGTAAAAATAACGGCGCTTTTTTCCGCCAAACATCTTTATTCTGCTCTAAAAGTTCCAGCAAATCCTTGCCGTCTTCTTCCTGGCCTAAAAACAACAGCCCCTTTCCGCCCGAGGGCGTATTGCCGGAAGGCTTAAAAACGTAGCGCGAAGGATTATTTTTTATAAATTCAATCGCCGCTTCATAATCATTAAACTGCCAGCTTGGCAAAGTATTAATGCCGTGGCTTTTCATCTCGGCCTGGCCGAATTCGCGGTCTATTTCCAATTTATCCGTATAAATACTGCCGCCGATAACTAACTTTCCCTGCTTGCGCAATTTTTCAGCTATAGCGCCAAAACCGACATCGTCAAAAATAATTACATCAGCCCAGTCTTTATAGTCTTCCCAAGAGCCAACCTTTTCCACAAAACCCTCATAAACATCAATATCGCTTTTAGCTTTAACGTAAGATTTAACTTGGTGCCCCTCTTTAACCAGGCTCCAGGCCAAGTCGCCGCTTAAGCTTTCGATTGAAATAAATAAAAAATTTTTCGGCTCAAAAATCGCCGGCGCGGCTTCATGGCCGTTTTCGCCGTTATTCTTTTTAGAATTGCCGTTTTCGCCGTTAGCTAGCTTTTTATCGTTTGGCATAAAAAATAATTTGACCGGCTGTTAAAAATTTTTATAAAAAATTTTCTTCCTGCTTTAATTATATGCTGTTATAAAATAATGTCAATAAAAAATTTTAAATCCCCCTCGCCTCTCCTTGATCCGGGGTTTCAATCTTTTTACCGCCGGTTAAGCGGCGCTTTAGAGAAGCCCAAAAATCAAACAATTCTTCGCTCTTTAAAACATAGCAAACCAAAAGATAAACCAAGACGCCGATTAAGCCGGCGGCCAGGCCTTGGGCCGCGATTTCCAAAAACCGATCCAGGTCAATTTTACTGCCAATCGCCAATTTCACGCCCTGGACCGCTAGGCCGCAGGCTAAAGCGGCTAAAGAAAATTTTACGGTTGAAATAAAAATTTTCAGCTCGTCAATTCTGCCGATTTCAAGGTTCAGCCAGGCCCAAAGCAATATTAAATTTACTATATTGCTTATGGAAAAAGCCAAAGCCAATCCGGCCACGCCCAGGCTCGCGGAAAGTTTAATTGAGAGAAAAATATTAATCAAAGCCGAGCCAAAACCGATAAAAAAAGGCGTTTTAGAATCATGGCGGGCGTAAAAAACGCGGATTAAAAGCGGAATTAAGGCTTGGGCGAAAAGCGATATGGCGAAAAATCCCAAAGTATCAATAGTTAAGAGCGTATCCTGCCAATCAAACTTTCCCGTGCCTAAAACAACCCTGATAATTTGCGCGCGCAAAGCCAAAAAAATAACGGTTGACGGAATAATAAAAAACAGTATCTGCCTGACTGTTAGAGATATGTCTTTAACTAAATTCTTTTTATCAAAAGCCGCGGCTGACAAAGCTGGAAAAGCGGCGATGGCGAAAGAGATGCCGAAAATTCCCACGGGAAAAGATTGCAAATTATTGGCAAAATTAAAAACCGCGAGCGACCCCGAGGCCATGGTTGAGGCGACAACGGTAATAACCAAAAGATTTAACTGCGAAATAGCCAAACTCATGGTTCGCGGCACCATCATCAGCCAAATTTTAATCACCCTGGGATTTTTAATTTCAAAATTGAATTTATATTTAAAACCGAGGCTGAATAAAGCCGGCAGCTGCACCGCCATATGGAGAACCGCGCCTAAGACTACGCCCCAAGCCAAACCATAAATTCCCCAAATAGGCACGAAATAGAGAGCGCCGATAATAATGCCGATATTATAAAATATCGGCGACATTGAATAGACAAAAAATCTTTTAAACGACTGCAAGATGCCGCCGAAAACGCTGGAAATGCCTAAAAATATCGGCGACAAAAACATAATTCTTGATAAGCTTACGGTTAAGTCGATCTTTTCCTGATTAAAGCCGGGGGTAATTAAACGCATAATCTGCGGGGAAAAAATCACGCCCAGACCGCATAAAACTAGGAGCCCTAAACCCAAAATATTTAAAATATTGCCGGCTAATCGCCAAGCCTCTTTATAGTCATCTCCGAGCAATGACTTTATCTTTTCCAAAGGGCTTTTAATTAAAGAGGTAAAAATAGGAATAAAACCGGCTGACAAAGCGCCTAAAACCAATAAATTAAAAATTAAATCGGGAATGCGGAAAGCGGCGTAATAAATATCCAACGTATCGCCGGCGCCGAATTGGCCGGCTAAGATGCGGTCGCGAAAAATCCCTAAAAACCGGCTAATTAAAGAAGAGCCGCCAATCAGCAAAGCGGCCGCCGTGATGCTATTTATTTGACCGTTAGAAAGTTTTTTTATCATAAATTAAATAAAAATTCTAAATTCTAATATCTAAACTCTAAATAAATCCAAAATTATAAATTCAAATGTTCCAAACAAAATACCCTAGTATTTGTTTTGAATTTAGAATTTGGAGCATTTGAATTTGTTTAGCCTGCCTGCCGGCAGGCAGGGATTTAGGATTTAGATATTAGAATTTTATTAATTCTTTCACTTCCCTCGCAATCATCAGCTCCTCATTAGCCGCAATCGCCAGCATCGGCAATTTGCCCAAACATGTTATTTTTTTCATTACCCGATTGCGCGTCATTGGGTTGCCGGCGCCGACCGCCCCGGTAAAAACAATCGCCCGGGCCTTGCCTTCAAGCTCGGCCCAGTAAGCGCCGATATATTTTACTAAATGATTGATAGCTAAATCAAAAGCCAGATTAGCCTCAAGATTGCCGAGCGATACCATTTTTAAAAGCTCCTGAAAATCGCTAACGCCGGCTAAGCCTTTAATGCCGGATTGCTTATTTAATAAATCATAAACCATAGCCAACTTTTCCTTATTTATTTCTCCGGGCATTTCTTCCAAAAGCTTAAAAATTATTCCCGGATCAATATCCCCGGCCCTGGTCATCATCACCAAGCCTTCCAAAGGAGTCAGGCCCATTGACGTATCAATCGGCCGGCCGTTTTTTATGGCGGTAATTGACCAGCCGCCGCCCAAATGGCAGATGATTAAATTAACTTTATTAATTTCCGTTTTAAGCAGTCCGGCGCTTTCCTCTAAATGAAAACCATAGCGATAGATTTTATATTTTTCGCTGATTTCTTTAGGCAAAGCGTAAAGCCTGGAAATTTCCGGCAAATCAGCATAAAAAGCCGTATCAAAAACCGCTACCTGCTTAATTCGCGGCAAATATTCCCTGGCCGCTTTAATGCCGGCTAAATTATAGGGGTTATGAAGCGGCGCCAAATTATTAAATTGCTCCAGCTCGGAAAAATTATTCTCATCAATCAAAAGCGGCTTAAAAAATTTATGGCCGCCATGCACTACGCGGTGCCCGACCGCGGTTAAATCTTGCAAGCCGCCGACGCCCCTTAGAACTTGCTTTAAAGCCGCCTGATGGTCGGAGACATTAACAATATTGCCCTGCTTTATTTCCTCTTCATCATCGGCGAATAATTTATATTTAATCGAAGTTGATCCGGAATTTATAACTAGAATGGACATAAAAACATGTCATGCCGGAGGGAGCGTCAGCAACCCTGCCTACCGGCAGGCAGGCGATAGCATCTCAAGATTCTATCGCTTCACTTCGTTACGCTCCAGAATGACGATAATTATTTTATATCAAGCTTCTCCCCGTCATCTCGCCTGGCTTAGCAATGCCCATTATTTTAAGTATGGTCGGCGCCACGTCGGACAACATGCCTTGGGGCTGGACCAGGCTTAAATCTCCGCCGGGCGCGTCAGGCAAAGACAAGCTTTTGCCCTCATATTCTTTGCCGATAATTAAAAACGGCACCGGGTTGGCCGAATGCTCTTTATCTATCGTGCCGGTCTGCATATTGAATAATTCCTCGGCATTGCCATGATCGGCCGTGATAAATAACATGCCGCCTTTGCCTAAAACCGAATTAACAATTTTTCCCGCGCACCTATCAACCGTTTCAACCGCCTTAATCGTGGCGTTTAGATTGCCCGTATGGCCCACCATATCGGTATTGGCAAAATTTATTAAGATAAAATCATAACTATCTTCTTCAACCGCCTTAAGAACTTTATCGGTTATCTCTAGCGCCGACATCTCCGGCTTAAGATCATAGCTCGGCACGGCCGGAGAAGAAATTAATATTTGATCTTCGCCGCTAGACTTTGTTTCCCGTCCGCCGTTAAAAAAATAAGTTACGTGGGCGTATTTTTCGGTTTCCGCGATTCTTAGCTGCTTAAGGCCGGCTCCGGATAAAACCTCGCCTAAAGTATTTTTTAAAACTTCCGGCGGAAAAACTATTTCCACCGGCAAATTTTTTTCGTATTCGGCGAAAGTGACAAAAAGAATATTCAAATATTTTTCCCGCTTAAATTTTTCAAAGCCGGGCAAAACAAAAGCTTTGGTAAGCTCTCGCGCCCGATCGGGACGGTAATTAAAAAATATTACCGCGTCGCCGTCTTCAATTTTAGCAATCGGCTCGCCGCCCTTAGTTATAACCGTTGGCATAAACTCTTCGTCATATATTTTTTTCTTGTAGCTTTCTTCGATCGCTTTTTCAGCCGATTCATGCTTTTCACCCAAACCCCGGACCATAACCTCGTAAGATTTGGCCGTCCTGTCCCAATGATTATCCCGATCCATGGCATAAAACCGCCCGTGAAGCGAAGCTATTTTTCCTTTAGTGCCGGCTAGGGACGCTTCTATTTCTTTAATAAAATTCAAACCGGAATTAAAAGCCGTATCCCGGCCGTCCAAGATCGCGTGAATATAAAATTCATTAACTTTATTTTCCGCCATTAAAGCGATTAATGCTTGAAGATGCTCAATTGATGAATGGACGCAGCCCGAAGAAACCAAGCCAAGCAAATGCAATTTTGAATTATTTTTTTTAACCTGCCCGATCGCCTTAAGCAAATTTTTATTTTTATAAAAACTGCGGTCAGCGATAGCTTTATTGATCCTTGGAAGATTTTGATAAAGAATTCTGCCCAGGCCTAAATTCAAATGGCCGACTTCGCTATTGCCCGATTCTCCCCAAGGCAAACCGACGCCTTCGCCGGAAGCCATTAAAGCCATGGAAGGATATTTAGCTATATAGCTTTTTATATTAGGCGTATTGGCCTGGCTAATGGCGTTGCCGGCATAAGGATTGGCTATGCCCCAGCCGTCAAGCACCATCAGCACTACCGGCTTAGGGCGCGAATTTTGTTTTTTATTTACCATAATATATAAAATGTAAAGTTTAAAATATCTAATTGTTTTAATTAAGCCCCAAGGCCCAAACACCAATGCCCAATAAAACTTTAAGCCCCAAACCATAATTTATTTTTTGGGATTTAATTCATTGGAATTTGGAGTTTATTACTAAATTTAATTAGCAACTAATAGTTTTACATTTTAAACTGTCATTTTGCATTTTGAGATTTTATTTTTAATTTACTTTATAAGGCTCTGTCCGCTCATTTCTTTAGGTTTTTTTAAATTAAGCAGTTCCAGTATCGTCGGCGCGATATCGCTCAATGCTCCGTCGCTTTTTAATTTAACCTTATTTCTCATGTCCTTATTTACCAAAATAAAAGGCACCTGGTTTGTTGAATGTTCGGTATCTATTTCTCCGGTTTTTAAATTTATCATTTCTTCAATATTGCCATGATCAGCGGTTACAATAACCGTGCCGCCGGCGCGCAAATAAGCTTCTATGATTTTCCCCAAATATTTATCAACTTCATGGCAGCATTTTATGCCAACCGCCAAATTACCGGTATGGCCGATCATATCCGGCGCGGCAAAATTTAAAACCGTGAAATCATATTTTCTTTTAGCCAAATTATTCAATATCTCTTTAGCCAAATCTCCGGAACTCATAGCCGGAGTAGCGTCATAAGATCTTACATTCGGCGAAGGTATTACTCGCCTGGCTTCTCCGGCGACGGCTTGGGCGTAGCCGCCGTTAAAAAAATAAGTGACATGGGCGTATTTTTCCGTTTCCGCTATGTATAACTGCTTTAAATTTAAAAGCTGCATAGGCAGGGTTTGCTTTAAATCGCCGGAAGGAAAAGCCGTTATTATTCCCTCTAAATCAGGGCCGAAATCAGTCATGGCCACAAATAACAAATCTTTAAGGGATCTTTTTTTGCTAAAACAGGATGTCGCGTTAAGGCCGCAGAAATCTTTTTGCACAAAAACTTTGGCTAGTTGCCTGGCGCGGTCAGACCTTAAATTAAAAAATATGACGCTATCGCCATCAGCTATCCTCGGCAAAGGTTTGCCGTTTTTAGTAATTATATACGGCTCAATAAATTCATCGCTTTCTCCTCGGTTATAGCTTTCGGTAATCGCCGCCTGGGCGCTTACAGATTTTCTGCCAACGCCGTTAACTAAAGCGTCGTAAGATTTTTTAGTCCTATCCCAAGTTTTTTTTCTGTCCATAGCGTAAAATCTTCCCACAACCGTAGCAATAGCCTCGCCGTTTTTAAAAGCTTTTTGAATATCAACTATTAATTTTAGCGAGGAGTAAACTTCTTTAACTTTACGTATTCGCAAAAATGACAATAAAGCCAAAAGATGGTCGGGATCGCTATGAGCGCTCATGCCATTGGAAATCATGCCCATAAGATGGATCCGGGATTTATTTTTTTCGGCATGCCTAACGGCCTCCACAAAACTGGCATTCTTAAAAAAAGTGCCGTCATTAATGCTCTTGGAAATTTTTACCGCGTCTTGCTCAACCACGCGGCCGGCGCCGATATTCATATGGCCGGCTTCGCTATTGCCTGATTGCAAGGGGGGCAGTCCGACATGCTTGCCATGGGCGTAAATTTTCGCGCTTGGATAATTTTTAATCAAACTATCCATAACCGGAGTCTTTGACAAAGCAACAGCATTGCCCTTGCTCGCTTGAGCTATGCCCCAGCCATCCAAAATTACCAGAATCATGGGGGAAATATTTTTTTTCGGCTTATTTAATTTTTCTTGTTTAGGCATATTAAATACAAAATTTTTAATTTTATAATTTTAAATTTTTAAATAATATTCTAATTTTTAATATTAAAAAATTATTTATCCCCGGAGCGGGATAAAATTCAAAATTAAAAAATTATTTCAAATTGTCTTCTATCTCCATCAATCTATTATACTTAGCGACCCGCTCGCCGCGGGCAAGCGATCCGGACTTAATATAATCGGCGCCTGCGGCTACCGCTAAATCAGCGATAAAATCATCAGTGGTTTCTCCGCTTCGGTGGGACACAATAATTTTATAATTATGCTTTTGGGCCAGCTTAACGCAGGCAATGGTTTCGGTTAAGGTTCCGACTTGATTGGGCTTGATTAAAATAGCGTTGGCGGCGCGCTCTTTTATTCCTTTTCTTAAGCGCTCAAGATTAGTTACGAATAAATCATCGCCAATCAGCATGATATTCGAACCCAGCTCTTTATTTAATTTTTGCCAGCCGGCCCAATCGTCTTCGGCCAAGCCGTCCTCAATATAAATAATCGGGTATTTTCTAAACCACTCGTAATATAAGCCGGTTAAGGTAGCCGCGGTAAAACTCGCTTGATCCAATTTAAAAATATATCTTCCGTCCGCTTTATTATAAAGCTGGGACGAACCGACGTCTACGCTCTCCGCTTCTTTATATCTTTTTTCTATGGTTTTCAAGTCGGCCATAATCAATTCAATGGCTTGGATAGAGGAAACTATGTCAGGCGCGTAGCCGCCTTCATTGCCGACATCGGTATCAAACCCGGCCATTTTTAAAACCCGGCCCAAAGAATGAAAAATTTCCGCGCCGATTCTGACTTTTTCTTTAAAATCGGCCTTTAAAACCGGAATAATCATGAATTCTTGAAAATCCAAATTAGTATCGGCATGTTTGCCGCCGTTAAAAATATTAAAGCATGGCGTCGGCATTTGGAATTTTCCTCCCCCTGACAAGGGGGAGTTAGAGGGGGTTATAAATTCAAATTTATCAGCTATATACTCGTATAATTCCATCCCCTTAACTAGCGCGCCGGCGCGCGCGCAAGCGAGCGATACGGACAAAATAGCATTGGCGCCCAGCTTGCTTTTATTTTTAGTAGCGTCCAGCTTTATCATCAAATCATCAATTTTTTCCTGATCGCTTATTTCCAGCCCGATTATTTTCGGCGCGATTTTCTTTTCAACGTTTTTAACGGCCGTTAAAACTCCCAAGCCGCCATACCTAGATTTATCATCATCACGCAGTTCAATCGCTTCATGGACGCCCGTAGAAGCGCCCGAAGGCACGCTGGCTTTGGCGCTTATGCCATTATCCAGCAAAACGCAAGTTTCCACGGTCGGATTGCCCCGCGAATCCAATATTTCTCGAGACATGATTTTTTTTATTTTAGGCATAAATTACTTCCCGTAAATCTACAAATCGTCTACAAATATTACGAATTTATTTTTTGAAGATTGTTGGGGTTTAATACTCTAATATATTTAACGCCGTTTGGCATAAAATTTGTTAAAATCGCCAACTTTAAACCAGTAATCTGTAAATATTGTTTTACCTGCTCTAAATTCTGTTTAGAAAAATGATTTCCCTTTTTAAGCTCTAACACTATTTTATCGTCTACAATAAAATCAATATAATTAATTGCTATTACCTTACCTCTTATGACTATCTTATAGGCTGCCTATCTTTTATATTTAATTTTTTCTTTATTAAAGCATTCTGTTATTGCATTTTCATAATATTTTTCTTTATATCCGTAACCTAATTCATTATATACTTCAAATAAGACGCCGACGATTTTATAACTTAAATCTTTATATAAAATTTTCTCCTCCTTCATAATATTTGTGGTATTCGTAGTAAATTCGTAGATTCGTGGGGGTTATAAAATTTCATATTGCACCGTGGCGAAAACCGTAATCTCGTTGCTGCCGGCTTCAACCGCCGCGGTAGCGCCGCCGCCCATGCCGGACACGGCTTTATCAAGAGCATAAAGCGGCATTGGCTGGCCGTCGGTTGACGATTCGCTGAAAGAAATAATTTTGCCAAGCTTAACGCCTACGATATCCGATAAAGCGCTGGCTTTGGCCTTAGCCTGCTCTAAAGCTTTCGCTCTGGCTTCTTCTTTGAGTTTTTCCGGGTTATCTATCTCAAAGCTTAAATTACCAATTTGATTTAATCCAATTGACCCGGCAGCATCTAAAATCCGGCTAACCCCATCCATCTCCCTGACTTTAACGCTTAAGTCCTGGCTGACTAAATAGCCGCGTAAAGTTTGTTTGCCGTTATTAGACCAATCATATTGCGGCGAGATGTAATAATTAATCGTTTTTATGTCTTTGGCGTCAACCTTAAAATCCTTTTTAAGCTTATCAATCATGGCATTCATTTTAGCGGTATTTTCTTTTTGCGCTTCAGCCACGGTCTTTTTTTCCACGCTATAACCAAGTTGAATTTTAGCGACATCCGGCACGCCGGTAACTTTGCCTTCGCCGGTAATGGAAATAGAATGGCTTTCTTTCGGGCTAATGCCGATATAATTATGGGCCTTAACCGCGTTCCAGCTTAAAATGCTAAGATAAACCGCGCCCAGCGTTAGAAAAACACCGATAAAAATTGTTGCGATTTTGTTTGGAATCATAGAATTATTTTAATGTTAATAATTATTTCACTATCCCCTTAAGCCCGGGCATCGGCTCTCCGCCAAGATAAGTCAGCATAGCTCCTCCGCCGGTTGAAACCCAGTCAATATAGTTTTCCATTTTTGTCATCTTTAAGGCTTCAATGGTTTCGCGGCCGCCAACCGCGCCGAAAGCCCGGCCGGTAGACCTCGTTGCCACGAAACGCGCGATTGACAGCGTACCGTGCTTAAAACGCTCGTTTTCAAAATAGCCCATCGGCCCGTTCCAAACTATGGTATTAGCCTGCCTGATAAAACTAACGAACAGCTTGATTGTGCGCGGTCCGATATCTAAAATAATATCGTCTTTAGCGACTTTGTTAACCGGCTTAACTTCAATATTTTTACCATTAGCTTTTTTAGCGACCATAACATCAACCGGCAAAATAATATTTTTATGTTTTTTAGCCAATTCAGCCGCTATTTTTATGCCGGTTTTATCAACAAGCGACTTGCCGATTTTAAAGCCATGGGCGGCGATGAAATTATTGGCTAATGCTCCGCCGATTAAAATCCTTAAAGACATTTTAGCCAATTTTTTTATTAAGGCTATCTTAGTCTTAATTTTAGCGCCGCCGATTATGGAAATTAACGGCTGCTTCGGCTTTAAAATTTTATTCAAATTTAAAATTTCTTTTTCTAAAAGCAAGCCGGCGAAAGCGGGCAGATATTTTTTAATGGCGCTAAGCGAAGCATGCTTGCGGTGGCCAACGGCGAAGGCGTCATTAACATAAATATCCGCCAAACCGGCCAGAGACTTGGCGAATTTTTTATCGTTCTTTTCTTCGCCCGAGTTAAAGCGCAGATTTTCCAAAAAAATCATGTCTTTATTTTCCATTTTTTCTACAGCTTTTTTAATTTTACCAACGGAAAATTTATTGATAAACAATATTTTTCTGCCTAACAGCCGGGCCAATCTTTTAGCCGCCGGTTCGGCCGAATTGCCCTTATTTAAATGGGTAGTAATGATTATCTTTGAATTATGCCTTAATAAATAACGGACGGTCGGCAAAGTCGCCACGATTTTATAGTCGCTTTTAATAAGGCCGTTTTTCATGGGCACGTTTAAATCAGCGCGCAGTAAAACAATTTTTCCCGATAAATTTTTAGCATTCTTAATAGACTTTATTTTCATATAAACACTAAAATTCGCGCAAACAAAAATGTCGCATCTTATGCTAATTATTATAGCATAAATCAACCATAATAAAAACCCGTTTAGTTTTTGCTAAACAGGTTTAATTAACGGCTAAATTTAAAGCTTTATGTTTTACTTAAGCTCTCCCAATGTTACTTCAACCACTTTTTCAGCGCTATCGCGCATAATCAATAAATTGATTTTATCCCCGGCCGCGTAACTCTGAATAATATCAACCAAATTGTTAGCTTTATCAAGATTAATGCCGTCAACCGAAATTATAATATCGCCTTCTTTTAAGCCCGCCTTTTCCGCCGGACCGCCCTTCTTTACCGCGACCCCCTTTTCGTCTTTATAAATAATTACGCCCTTCTGCCAATTATTATTTTGTTCATCTATGGCGATAAGCGCGGCCAGATTAATATAATTAACGCCCAGGCTTGGCCTGATTATGGCTTTATTCTTAAATAAGCTGTTGGCCGCGGCTTTTAAATGCGCCATAGGCTCAATCTCGCCTTTTAAGTCAATTAAACCCAAAGCGTCGCCGGCCAGATTGAATATAATCGAGCCTTTAAACTCTTGCGGCACAGCATTATTTAAAACCAGCTTATTGGCGGAAAAATTATCGCTTGACTCAACCGGTTCGCCGCCTTCTTTAATGCCGAGAATTGATGAAACCCAGCTTGATCCCGGCCAATTAACGCTAATTATCAAATTGCCTCTTTTAATATCCTTATTTTCCGCGAATTTTTTTACCGGTAAATCCTTGGCCGCGATATGAATAAAATTAAAACCGCTAAGGCCGTCGCTAACGACTTTGTCAATCTGGTATATTTTTTTATCTTTAGTAATAACGGCGTAATCGGCGTAAATTTTATTTAAGGCTAAGGCGGTTACTATCCAGCCGTCCGAGGTTATAATAAAACCCTGCCCGGCCGCTTCGCTTATTTTATAAAAATTATTCCGAGAAAAAACATTGCCCGGCTTAACAAGCTTCTGCTTTTTATAAATGCCGACTAAACTAAAGCTGGCCGAATTAGCGGTTTCTTCTATCTTTACGTCCTGCTGCACAATAACATTTTTAGCATTGCTGATTACTATGCCATGGTCTTTGAATTCTCCCCGAGAAAAATCAAGGTCGCCGAAAGCGGAAAAATTATACGAGGCGTCAATTAAATAAGATTTGGCGATTATATCGCCGATTATGCCGCCGCCGATGCTCAAAATCAAGATAGCTACCGCCAAAAAAACTAATTTATGTTTTTTAATAAATTCTTTTATATAATTCATAATTTATTTAATATTTTAATATTTCTTATTTATCCCGTCCGGGGCCTATAGCCACCTGGCCGTAAACAATATAAGAAATAAACTAACCGGACCCAAGATTAAATATATTCTTACCTTGCTTGCGTCTAATTTGTCAAGCAGATGATTTTTAATAAGCCCGGCTATCACATAAAAACAAATGGCCAGGCAAAGGCCGGAAATATTATAATTAAAAGGCAAAAATGAAATTGACCAGCATAATTCAACCAGAATCAAGCAACTTATTAAAATATACGGCAAGCCTTTTTTAAATTCAATTTTATTAGCCCAAATAATCTGATAAATGATCAAAGCGGCCGCGGCCAGCATAACCAGCGCCAGGCGGAAAATCGGCAAATTCAGAAAAGACTCCAGGCCGTAAATTGTGGCTGAAATAAGAAAAAAGCTAAGCCAGCTCGCGTAAGAGGAAATATTTTCTATGCTAAAAACTTCATAGGCGCCCGGATTTAAAAGATAATAATAAACATAACGCAAATAAAAATACAAAAACGCTAAATTTAAGAAAAATAACAATTGGATAAACGATTTTGAACTTAAAAAAACCGAATAAGCCATAACAGCGGTAGACATAATTGCCGGCAGGATTAAATAATTCCACCACTCTTTATCAACCTGGCTTGATCTGCAAAATTGCCAAACCGCAAAAAATATCAGTAAATTTATTAAAACAGCGGCCACATAAATTAATTTTGGATAAAAAAAATATATTTGATCAAGGATATAGACTGCCAGAGGTATAAGCAGGGGAAAAAGGCGATTTAATTTCATTTGCCCTGTTAAATAAGATCTGAATCTCTTCGCGGAGAAACAGCTTACTTATAATTAATTTTAAGCTTTCGTCTCTTAATTAATCATTTAACCAGCTATAATCGGCTTTTAGCTGGTTAAACGCCTGGAGGCTATCGCTTTTGCCTTGCTCGTCTTTTTGGCTTAAATAATTCTCCATGCTGTTTAAAGCTAAAATAAACCGCATATGCAGCTCTTTAAATTCCAACGGCACCCTTAAATCCAGCAGCTTGTTTTTTAATTCCATAATATCTTTTTCAGCAAGGCTGTCCGCCTTAATTAAATTTTCATAAGCGCTAAGAAATTCCTTGGTTTTTAATTTATAGCCATTTTCCGGCGAAACCGAGCTTTCGGATTTTATTGGCTTACCGGAATTATCAATTTTCCTAGCCGATTCCGAAGTAAGTATTAAGTATAAAACCAAAACAAACAAAACCAATAAAAGAAAAATTAAAATTTTTTGTTTTTTTTGCATATTGATTATTCTATTATTTACAAATATTATTCATCACGTCCGCCGGGGAAAAAGTTTTTAAAGCTTTTATAAATCAAATTTTTCAGCTTCCATCTCAAGCCAATCGTTTAAAGCCTCGTCCCATTTATAGGCTTTTAATTTATGCGATTTTTCATCCCGGCTATAAACATAATCAATCACGGTTTCCGAGCCGATGCGGTTTGAATATTTGGTTTTTTTATCTAAAATAACCGGCTTGGAAATAAACTCCAGCCTCATCCTGCCCAATGGCCCGTTAAAAACTATATAATCAATATCCTTGCCGCCCTCATCTTCAAGATGCTCTTTGCCGCTCTCAAGAACTTTGAAATTATCTTTAATATTGCCGACTATTTCCTGCCATTTTTCTATGGTCATAAGTGTTTTATCTTACTTGCCCACGGTTAATTATTGTTTTAGGGATTTCTGTTTTTTACATTTACTCCCGCGAATCTACAAACCTGCCTGCCGGCAGGCAGGTCAGCTACAAATTTACAAATATTAAACAAGCTATTTTTATTGGTATTTGTAGATTTGTGGGATATTGCAAATTTTATTATCCGATCGGATTTATTTTCTAAATACTAAATATTATATAAACGCATTATTTAGTAATAAGAAGCTTGGGTTTCCAGATCTCTCTTGCTGTTATGCGCCACGTCTTTACTTATCAGGCAGTCCGCCAATAATTTATCAATCGCTTTATTCATGGTTATCATGCCGTCTTTTTGGCTGGTCTGAATAACCGAATATAGCTGGCCCATCTGATTATGCCTGATTAAATTGGCAACGGCCGGATTATGAATCATAATTTCGCGCGCGGCCACTCGTCCGCCGCCCAATTTAGGCAAAAGCTGCTGGGCAATAACCGCGCGCAAAGTAGAAGCCAGCTGATTTAAAATCTGCTGCTGCTGATGCGCGGGAAAAGCGTCAACGATCCGGCCAATAGTCTCGGCCGCGGTTAAAGTATGCAGGGTGGATATAACCAAGTGGCCGGTTTCGGCCGCGGTTAAAGCCGCGGCAATCGTTTCCTGATCCCTCATCTCGCCCAGCATGATTATATTAGGGTCTTGGCGCAAAGCGTATTTTAGGGCCGAGGCAAAACTCATGGTATCATGGCCGAGCTCCCGCTGTTCAATTATGCTTTGGTCTTCCGTAAATAAATATTCTATCGGATCTTCAATTGTAATGATATTGGCCCGCCTTTCCTTATTGATAATATCAACCATGCAAGCCATAGTGGTTGATTTGCCCGAGCCGGACGGGCCGGTCACTAAAATTAAACCGTCTTTTAAATGCGTCAGCTTATAAATCACTTCGTCAAAACCCAATTCCGTCG
>JACQYU010000055.1 GCA_016208065.1 Candidatus Falkowiibacteriota bacterium
ATTATGCTAATGCCGTTTTTATTTTCTAGTTTATCCTTACTGATAATTATGCCCTTTTTAAATCCGGCTTGTTTTAAAATATTAAAATCAGCTTCATTAATTTCCCGGCCGTACCTGATTAAAATCGGGGTGATGCTTTTCCCCTGCTTAACCAAAAAATCAATTTCTATTTTCCTAACATTATCGCGCCAATAAGTTGCTTCCGTTGCCGTATTTTTAATTAAATGGCTTAAAACCGCGTTTTCAACCAAAGCGGCGAAGACGGCCTTGTCATGCAAGCGCTCGCGCGCCAGCTTATAGTAGTTAAGCGAGCCGTGGATATAAGAGTAAAACAGCCAAAAAATAAACGGATCCCGGAAATAAACTTTTTTGGCTTTGCGGCTTGAAGGCTCCCCGTCTTCCGACTGGTAAACGGTTTTAACCGCGAACATAGCTTCCAAAATATTTAAATATTCGGCCGCGGTCAGATGGGTTTTAGCTTTGGTTTTATGGGTTAAAGTCTTATAGCCTACGGGCGAGCCTAAGCTTAAAATTAATTTTTCCATAATCTGCCTGGTTAAAACTATGTCCCTGTTGGATCTGGCGACATAAGCTAAAAACCAATGCAAATAATTGCTGTAAACGCTTTGCCTGACCGCGCCGTTTTCTTTATAATCGTTAATGGCGGAAATAAAGCCTCCGGTTAAAAAATAAATATCCAGATAATATTCAAGTTGGCCGTGGCGTCTCAGATAATTTTCGTAATTTATCCCTTTAAAAATCTCCGGATTGATTAAGCTGGCGAATTCGCTGAAATCTAAATTATTAATGACAATATTTTTTATGCCGGCGACATCTTTAGTTTTGCTAAAAGACGAGGCCGATAAAACAACCGCCGCTTTGGTTAATTTAGAGCCCTTGATTAAATAATCAATGCCCTTGTGCCAATTTTTTATCATGGCAATCTCATCAATAAAAATATAGCGCCGAGCTTTAGGTTCAGCTTTAAAATTTAAAAACAGCTTAATCATTTCATTAAGCTGCTCGTAGCTATCAAGGTTATGGCAAGAATAAAAAAAGATATTATTCGAGTTAACCTTATCTTCTTCAATTAATTTTTTAATCATCAGCTTAAGCAAAGTGGTCTTGCCAACGCCCTTTGATCCGTAAAGGCAATAAATATTGTCCCGGCTTAAATTAATTTCATCTAAAACCGCCGGCCGCCATTTAATAACCTGGCATTCGTATTGTTCAATTACCGGATCAAATCCTAAATTTCCCCCTTGATAAAGGGGGTCGGGCCGCGCCCGCAACGCTTCGCTTGCGAGGCGGGCGGGGAGATTGCGCCACCAAGGATTTTGGATAGACAATAATTCTAAATTCAAATCCATATTATTAAGTATTTTTTAAATGCCTTCTAACATACCAAACCGCGCCGGCTATTATAATCAACCCGATTATAAAATCAAACTTATGAAAATAAACTCCGAGCGTATCCCAATTATCGCCCAATTTTTTTCCAATATAAGCTAAAAAATAGCACCAAGGCAATGACCCTAAAAAACTGTAAATAATAAATTTGCTAAAATTCATTTTAGCGATGCCGGCGGGCAAAGATATAAAAGTGCGCACCACCGGTAAAAGCCGAGAGAAAAAAATCGCGCTTGAACCGTACTTATTAAAAAAATTATCGGCTATATTAAGATCGTGATGTGAAATTAAAATATACTTGCCGTATTTTTCTATGAAAACTCGCCCGCCTAAAATTCCAACCGCGTAAGCTACGGCTGAACCAACGGCACAGCCTAAAGCGCCGGCTAAAGTTACGCCAAGCAAGCTGAATTTTCCTTGGGCGGCTAAAAAACCGGCGAACGGCATAATTATTTCCGAAGGTAAAGGTACGCAGGCGCTTTCAATCGCCATTAGCGCGCCTACGCCGAAATAACCCCAAACGGAAATGGTGTTAATTATAAATACCGTAAGTATTTCAATTATTTTTCCGATCATAAAAATTTGTTTTTACCCCCTTTAATAAAGGGGGTTGGGGGATTTGTCAAGCCTTATTTAGATAACTTTCAATTCTATCGCATACCCCGGCGAAGCCTTCTAAAATATCATTATTCCAAAATCTAATTATTCTTAACCCTAATTTTTTTAATTCTTCAGTACGATTATCATCATATTCAGCATCTCTCATGTGCGTTTCACCGTCAACTTCTATCACCAATTTAAACTGAGGAATATAAAAATCAACGATAAAATTTCTAATTGGTTTTTGTCGATAGACCTTAAAAGAAATTTGTCGTAAATATTCAAACCATAATTTATTTTCCGCGGCTGTCATATTATTTCTTAATTCTCTGGCTCTTACTTTTAATTTCGGATTATAATGTAAATTTCTTCTTTTAATAACTTGATTTTGCATGTTATTTTATATGCGTCTGCCATCTTAAAAATCCCCCGCCCTTACGGGCGACCCCTTTATTAAAGGGGTTAAATTTTACATTTTCTCCACCGTCTCTATCCCTAATAATCCCAGGCCATTCTCCAGCGCCTGTTTAACCGCCATAATTAAAGACAATCTGGCCAGACTAATATCGGTTTTTGCTTTTAAAATCCGCACGCTATGATAATAATCATTAAACTCCTGCGCCAGCTCAAATAAATATTTGGCGATTTCCGATGGGTCGTAATTCTTGCCGGCCACGGCTAAAACTTCCGGGTATCTCGCCAATTTTACAATTAAACCCTGTTCTTTCGCATCTTCTAATTTTAAATCTTGAATTTTAAATTTTGAATTTTTTTGGGATTTGGGATTTGGGATTTGGGATTTTCTCGTTATGCTATTTATCCTGGCTACCGTATATTGCAGATACGGCCCTGACGAACCGTTAAAGCTAACCGATTCCTTTAAATCAAAAGCAATATCTTTGTCCGGGCCGTTTTTTAAAATAGAGTATTTTACCGCGGCTAAAGATACCTTGTCCGCCACCTCGGCTTTATTTTTAAGTCCGCGCGCGCTTTTCATAATCTCTAAAACTTCCTTTTTGGCCTCGCCTAAAAGCCATTCGCCTAAAACTACGTTGCCGAGCCTGGAGCTCATCTTGCCTTCTTTTAATCTAACCCAGCCGTAGCGCAAATGCGTTTCACGGCCCTTTGTCTTCGGCATGATTATTTCTAAAGCTTTAATAATTACTTTAAAATATTCGGCTTGCTCCGGCCCGACCACATGCAAAATTTTCTCCGGCCTAAACTCTTTAAATTGTAATTCGGCCAAGCCCATGTCTTTCGCCTCATAAGTCGGATTGCCTTCGGAATTTATAAAAACCCGGCTATGCAGGCCGTATTTTTCTCCCTCAAATATAACCGCGCCCCGGCTTGCTTTAAAAACGCCTTTTTTCAAATTTCTTAAAACAATCTCCCTGCCGCTCGAAAAAACTTCCGATTCAAAATAAAGCCTGTCAAACTTGGTATCTAATTTTTTGTAAATGCCGGCGAAATAATCAAGGCTCCATTTTCTGGTAGCTCGGTATATAGGCATTACTGTTTTATCCTGATTATATATTTTTTTATTAATCTCAATTATTTCTTTTTTAGCCTCGGCATTTTCTTCATAATTTTTACTGCCTAAGGCATAGGCCCGGCCTAGAAGTCCGGCCTTGGCTTCAGCTGGCTTAGCTTTAACCTCCTGATATTCCTTTTTTAGCCGGCTAATGCCCCAAAGGCATTTGGCAATATGCAAACCAACATCACCTTGGTAATTAGCGCGGATTATTTTATAGCCGTTGGCCGTTAGAATTCGGGCGATAGCTTCGCCGGTTAAAATATTCCTTAAATGGCCGATATGAAAAGCTTTATGGGTATTGGGGTGGGCGAATTCAACCATGATTCTTTTATTTTTTCCATTTTGATTTAAGCCGTATTTTTCTTTTTGTTTTAAAATCTCTTCAATTACCTCCTGCCCCAGCTTAGCCTTATTAAAAGTAAAATTTAAAAACGGGCCAATAGCCTTAATAGCCACGACAACATCATTTAAAACAATTTTTCCCATTAAAAATTCGCAGATTTCCACCGCGGTTTTTTCTTGTCTGCGCAAGCGGGTAAGCTCTTTGGCTAAATTAAAGCAAGGCAAGCTAATATCGCCAAACGCGGGATTAAGCGGATAGACTAAATCAGACGCTTTAACTAATTTTTCCTTTAAAGCCGCGTTAATCGCCTCAACAATGTTTTGTTTTACTTTATCTAAAGTATTCATAGTGTTTTTTGCCCCCTTTAACAAAGGGGGTTAGGGGGATTTATTATGTCTTATTTAAACAAAAAAAATTATTTCACAAACCATCTTAAAAATCCCCCGCCCTTTTGGGCGACCCCTTTAATAAAGGGGTTAAAAATTTTATAAAACCGCCCTTTTTACTTCCCCTATCTCTCTTCCCAAAAATTTTTGCCCTAAATTTTTAAATTTATTTATATCATCCGTTGTATAAAAATCCAGCTTTCCGCCTTTTTCCAATTTTTTTTCAATCTCTTCGCGCCGTTTTAAATAATCGGCTAATTTATCCGCGGCCGCCTTAGCCGGATCAATAATTTTTACATTTTTGCCCATAATTCTTTTTATATCTTTAGCCATTA
>JACQYU010000056.1 GCA_016208065.1 Candidatus Falkowiibacteriota bacterium
ATTAAATCGCCGGCGGTTAATTTATAAAAGTCGCCGATATCTTTTACTAAGCCTTGATTAATTAATTGTTCAATAATTTTCGGCCCTAATCCATCTATGTCCATGGCGTTTTTTGACGCCCAGTGGGTTAAATTGCGCAGGTTTACGGCATAACAATTTTTATTAATACATCTATAAGCCACTTCGCCGGCGACTTTTTCTACGATGCCGGAGCAGACCGGGCATTGTTTCGGCGCTTTAATTTCCACTTCTCTGCCGATGCGCAAATTGGGCAAAACTTTAACAACTTTAGGTATAACGTCGCCGGCGCGCTCAATTATAACCGTGTCGCCTATTTTTAAGCCCAGCCGCCTAATTTCATCAAGATTATGCAAAGTGGCGCGGCTAACGGTCACTCCGTAAACTTTAACCGGCCTTAAATGCGCGGTTGGAGTTAAAACTCCGGTGCGTCCGACCTGCCAAACTACATTTTCCACTACAGTGGTCGCTTGTTCGGCCGCGAATTTATAAGCCGTCATATAGCGCGGCCCTTTGCCCACTATGCCTAATTTTGGCCATAAGCCTAGGTCGTTGACTATTATAACTACGCCATCAAAATCAAACGGCATTTTAGCCCTGTTTCTTTCCCAATAATCATGAAACTCAATGGCTTCTTCTAAATTTTGGCAATATTTATTCTGTTTTAACGCTTTAAAGCCTAAAAATTTAGCTAGCTCATGCTCTTGCTCGTGGCTTTTTAAACCCAGGTCGGTCGCCAAAGAATAAACATAAAAATCCAGCTTTCGTTCAGCCGTTAGCTTTGAATCCAATTGCCTGATTGAGCCGGCCGCCGCGTTGCGAGGATTAGCGAGCATGGGCCGGCCCTGTTTCTTATATAATTTGTTTAAATCAGCGAATACTTTATTAGCTATAATAGCCTCGCCTCGAGCTTCCAGCCGGCCGCTGTCAAAAGCCTGATATAATTTTTTTATAGATTCGCCGGTCAACCCAATCTTTTTTAATTCCGCCTCAAGCGGCCGGCGTAAAACCAAAGGAATGGCTTCAATGGTTTTTAAATTTTGCGTTACCTCCTCGCCGATTTGCCCGTCGCCGCGAGTCGCGCCTAAAATAAATTTGCCGCTTTCATAAATTAAGGCCATGGCTATGCCGTCCATTTTCAATTCGGCGTAGTAATTAAACTTCTTGCCGGGCAAAATCTTTTCCAGTC
Organism: Candidatus Falkowiibacteriota bacterium; assembly: GCA_016208065.1. GTDB lineage: Bacteria > Patescibacteriota > Patescibacteriia > Patescibacteriales > GWC2-42-12 > JACPHD01. The sequence continues at coordinate 1,208 of JACQYU010000056.1, forward strand.
TCTTCTCCCAATCGCGTATATCACCGGGGTTAAAAGCGTCAAAAATAGACATCATCGGCGCGGAGTGCTTAACTTTATTAAATTTTTCCAAAGGCTCTCCGCCGACCCTTTGCGTTGGCGAATCAACCGTAATTAATTCCGGATATTCTTCTTCCAGCTTAACAAGCTCATTTTTTAAACTATCTAAAGCCGCGTCGGAAATCAAAGATTTGTCAAAAACATGATAAGCATAGCGGTATTTTTCAATTTCTTGTTTTAATTTTTCTATTCTTTTTTTAATTTGTTGTTTATCCATTTTGCCAATGTTTTATTACGGTTGATAAGTGCTTTCAACCGATCTTTTGGCCCCAAGATAACTGCCGATTGATTGAAAAATAATATCCCCGCCGGCGCTGGTGTAAATAACCGAATAGATACTGCCGTTAGCCAAGGCTGTTTCCGGCCACGGAACAGGGTTAAAAGCAAAATTATGCCTTTTTGATTTTTTATATTTTTATTCATTATATCTTAAAGAAGATGTCATCTGAATTTTTATTTTTTGTTCATGTATTGCCAGTCCGATAGCCTTAACATCCATCATAATGGTTACATACGGCTGAACAGCATGAAAAACGCCGATTAAATCATCGGCCACATAAAACTTTAAATTACTAACCTCAATTTTCGCCGGGGTGATAAAATCATCAATAGCGCCGCCAACCGTTATTTTAAGACGATCGTCTTCTAAATAATATTTAACGCAATCACCGTCTTTATTTTTAAAATATAATTCGCTTGAACCGTTGGCCGTGTTGAAAACTTTATTAATGGCCGCCGGCAGGCAATCGGTATCGCTCGGCTGGGCCATTCTGGCTTCTTTGCTTATTTTTTCCATAATATACCTCATATTTTCTTGCACATTTTGCGCGCTAATGGCGTTTCTTTGCCCGTCAACCACCATTTTAAATATTTGGGTTGAAGACAGCATTAAAATTGAAAAAAGGCTTATGGAAATTATTAATTCCAGCAAGCTTACGCCTTCGACAGATTTTAATTTTTTAATTAAATCCATAATCTTTAATATTTCCGGCAAAAATATTTTATTTATATTTGTAAATTTATAAAATAATTTGTAGATTTGCGGGACTACCGCCAATCATATAAATAAGTTTCTGCCGTATAATTATGATTTTGCGCGCCGTCTTTCCAGCGAATGGCGCATTTTATGTCTAAAAAATCTCCTCGGTCAACCACGCTAATCAAGCGATAAAAATTTGTCGCCGTATTGCCGTCTGACGCGTGCGTATAAAAACCGCCGCTGTTAACGTACAGCCCGGCGCCGGCTTCACTTATGGAATTTACGGCCGGATTAATGCTTGTTAAACCCCTATAATCCATAGTATAGGTGCCATCACCCACAATATTTTGCTTCCAGGCGTTGCCGGCGGTCAGCCAATTTAAATCCCTGATATTCCTTACTAATTCCAAGCCTTCCTGCGCCAATCCGGAAGCGATTAAAACATTTTTATTGATAAATTGGGCCTTTGCGTTTTGAATTGCCAAAGCCGAAACGCCAACCATGCCTATGGTAACTATCATTACCGCTACTACGACCTCCAATATGCTAATGCCTGAATTATTTTTTATTATTTTGGTATCCATTAATTTGAATTTTTTAATCCGTGTCAATCAGGCCAAAAGAATTAACTGAAATCGCGGCCGTTGTATTATTTATATTTTCTTTAATAGTAATTTGCGCGCTATCGGTAGGCGAAGTATTGACATAAGTTACCGGATCAGGCGGTAAAAAAATAATATCAACCGTATTGCCCGGACTTAAGGAATCTATGGTAATGCCGGCCGGCAGAGTTTTTGTCTCTATGGCTTCGTTTGGATTATAAACTTGATTATCATTTATATCGGCGAAAATTATATATTCAGACTCGTTATTAATTTTAAAGTGCACGCCCCAACCGCCCTTGGGAGTAGTAACGCCGTCATAAGTCTTTGAGCCTAAACTATAATTTTGCGCCAATCTTATATCTGACGCTAATTTTTGCTTTATCATGCCAATCTCCGTGCGCTTATTGGCGCCGTGATAATTAACCATAAAGAGGCTGCTCATCATAACAATTATAAAAATACCGACTAAAAGCTCAGCTAAAGTAAAACCGCGATTTTTTATTTTTTTATTCATGCTGATTTTAAATTAGCGCGGCGTAAGCCACGCTAATCAATTATCAATTTAATTTGCGGATTTTATTCTGCTTGTTAATTCATAATTTATAACTGCCGATTGTTTGTCATTCCGGTTTAACTTCTTTCCATTTAGGTAATTGAGTATTTATATTAATTACCTCTTGATAGGAAACGCTGTAGCCGTCGCTATCGGTTACTGTTAAAGTTACCGTTGAATTACCGGCCGAATTAAAGGTTATTGTCGGGGATGAAGTGGCTATATCATTATCCTTAAAAGTTGCTCCGGCCGTAGCGCTCCAAGACCAGCCGCACAGAGCGTCGGTGCAATTAACCGGCGTGCTGGGCGCTGAAATTAAATAAACTTTGCTGGTATCGGTAAATCTAACTTCTTCGCTTCTGCTTGGATTAATCGGAAAATAAATAAAACTAGCGTCCGGCATTTCATGCTTATAGGCGGTAAAGGTTAAAGGCGAACCATCATCAGCTTCAATCGGAGTGTCTTGAGCGCTGTTATACTGCGCTAAAGTCGAATCTTTATGGGCGGCGCTGTTATCCCAAACTTTTACCCACCAATAGTATGGCGTATTATAATTCAATGTGATAGCCGAATTAAGTTGAAATTGGCCCACGCCAATATCAATTACGCATTTATTGGTTGGATTATTATAGCCGAAACACTGGCCGGAATCAAAAACCGGACTAACAATACTATTGGAAGTATTAACAATTATTTGATAAGCATACTCGCCCTGGCCGGAATCCGGGTCGCTAAAAATCCAACCCAATT
>JACQYU010000045.1 GCA_016208065.1 Candidatus Falkowiibacteriota bacterium
CGCCAGCTTGTTTAAAAGCGGAAAATGAACCGGTATTTTCTTCCATGGTTTTAGCCGGCGCGATATATTTCTGCGGACGCATTTTCAGTGAGGGCGCGGCGAAATTTCCCAAATCAGCCACTTTAAATATTGAATAAGCAACTTGCTTTTGAGTTAAATTATTAAGCTCATTATATAAAATATAAGCTTCTTTTTTATATTCTATGAGCGGATCGCGCTGGCCGTAGCCGCGCAGACCGATGCCGCGGCGCATATGATCCATAGCTTCAAGATGCTCAATCCAAAGCATATCCATTGATCTGATTAAAACCGATTTTTCAACCTGCAACCAATTAACTCCGGCTTCATGAGCTAATTTAGTAATTTTTTCGTAATTATTTTTAGCCAAACCGGCTAGATGCTCAATAATTTTCGTTCTGACTTTTACCTTATCTAATTTATCACCGTCTTTTATCAAGGCGAACAAATCTTCTTTTAATTTTGGCTCGACATTAAAGATAGTGGAAATTACCTGATAAATTTCTTGAATATTCCAATCTTTAGAGCTGTCCGCGGCCGTATGAAAAATAACCGCCTGTTCAATTTCATTTTCAATCATTTCTAAAATGATGGAAGACAAAGTTTTATTGTCATGCTGGAGCGTAGCGATAGCATCTCGTTGTTTTTCCGCTGACCCACGAGATTCTATCGGTCGCTCCGCTCCCTCCAGAATGACAGCGCTACTTTCCGCCAGCTCCAAAACTTCCCTTCTCTTCCGATAAATCGTTTCGCGATGCTTATTAATAACATCATCATATTCAACCAAATGTTTTCTGATATCAAAATTATTGCCTTCAACTTTTCTCTGCGCCGATTCAATGGAACGCGAAACCATGCCGTTTTCTATGGGCATATCTTCCGGCACCTTTAAAGTCTTCATCAAGCTTTTCATCCTGTCGCCGCCGAAAATCCTCATTAAATCATCTTCCATGGAAACATAAAATTGCGATGAACCCGGGTCGCCTTGGCGGCCGGCGCGGCCTCTAAGCTGATTGTCAATGCGCCTGGATTCATGACGCTCGGTGCCGATCATATGCAGTCCTCCGGCCTTAATTACTTTTTCTTGCTCTTCCGGATTAACCGGATTGCCTGCCTGCGCCGACAAACCGCCTAAAATAATATCCACGCCTCGGCCGGCCATATTGGTAGCGATAGTAACTCCGCCGAATTCTCCGGCGCGCGCTATAATTTGCGCTTCTTTTTCATGATGCTTAGCGTTTAAAATTTGCGGAATAACGCCTTCACGTTCAAGCATTTCGCCCAAAATTTCATTTTTTTCTATGGAAATTGTACCGACTAAAACCGGCTGGCCGGTCGCGTGCCGGCGCTTAACTTCCTCTACTACGGCTTTAAATTTTCCGATTTCCGTGGCGTAAATCAAATCATTAAGGTCTTTTCTTACCATCGGCCGGTTAGTCGGAATAACCACGGTTTCAAGATTATAAATCTTGGAAAACTCCTCGGCTTCGGTCACGGCCGTGCCGGTCATGCCGGAAAGCTTAGCATACATTCTAAAATAATTTTGAAAAGTAACCGTGGCTAAAGTTTGTGATTCGCGCTGGATATCAACCTTTTCTTTAGCTTCTATGGCCTGGTGCAAACCTTCCGAGTAGCGGCGGCCGTGCATAAGGCGGCCGGTAAATTCATCAACAATAATGACTTCTCCGTCTTTAATAACATAGTCGCGGTCGCGCTTAAATAAAACTCGGGCTTTTAAAGCCTGTTCAATATGATGTTCTGGCCTCATCAATTAAAATTGAATCCACTTCGTCGACGATAGCATAATTTAAGCCGCGCTGAACCATTGATTCCAGATCCGGAGCCATATTATCGCGCAAATAATCAAAACCGTATTCATTATTCGTGCCGTAAATTATATCGCAAGCATAAGCCTGTTTGCGGGGCACTAGAATAAGCTCTCCCCTGACAAGGGGGCCTGGGGGGGTTGTATCTTGGTCATTGGTCATTGGAAATTGGTCATTCCGCGCAGACGAAAATTTAAACGCCTGTTCATGCGTTATGCACCCAACGCTTAACCCCAAAAAATTATATACCTGCCCCATCCATTCAGCGTCGCGCTTAGCCAAATAATCATTAACGGTTATAACATGCACGCCGCGTCCGCTTAAAGCGTTTAAGTAAGCAGGCAAAGTCGCCACTAAAGTCTTGCCTTCGCCGGTTCTCATTTCCGCGATTTGGCCGCGATGAAGCACCATGCCGCCCATAAGCTGGGCGTCGTAATGCCTTTGCCCTAAAACTCTTTTGGCCGCTTCGCGCACTACGGCGAAAGCCTCGGACAATATTTCATTCAACTTCTTCTTACTGTCATCCTGGAGCGAAGCGTCATCGGAGCGATAGGATCTTGTTTTATTTTCACCGTCAATCTCCACGCCCATCCAGCTTATTTATTTCTTCCACAATCGGCCGTAAAGTTTTTACGACTTTTTCATTTGGATCTCCGAAAATTTTATCAATTATGCTCATATATTATAAAAATCCACGCTTAGGCGTGGCATCTGATTTAATAAATTAATTATATAACTTAATAAGCAAAAAATCAATGAATTTATTCTCTATTGACATTTTCATAAAAATATGCTATGGTAAAATGTTTAAATTAACGAACAAACATTTTTAACCAAAAACAAAAAATTCGAAAGGAGAAGTTCATGAGTTTCATTATTATTGAGACTAGCAGAGGTGTTTATAAAAGAATTCCTGCGCCTAAAAATAGTGACGCGGCGATTTCTTCTCCCCTGCCTACGCCAAACAAACCGGCCAAGCCGCAAAAAACAGTTGATCAAGTCCGGTGGGAACTTAGAAAAATCCGGACATCAGAAAGCAGCCGCGGCCATAGCGTAAGTTTCAATTAAATACGCTGGTAGCGGCCGGTAAAAACAAAAACTCAAAATGGAGGAAAGGCACAATGTAAAAATATTATTTAGAAGGAACGCCCACGCCTTCAAAGAAAAAAATGGGCAAGGCGCCTTGAGTCAGCCTGAAAGCTAGGGTAAACGGCGGCCCGAACTTCCAAAACTCAAAAATAAATAACTACCGAGTCTGTTTGATCGGTAGTTTTTCTTTTTTAAAAAATATGCATTCAATTGCGAGCCTAGAAAAATTTAGGCTAAATTTACGGCAAAATTTCTTTACAAAATTTTCCTGTTTGAGCGGAGCGAGTTGAAAATTTTGTTAGAAATTTTGCCGTAAATTCCTAAATTTTTCTCTGGCGAGCGACTTTTTGGTTCTTTTTCTAGAAAAAGAACCCTGCGGAGCAAAAAATATAAACTGTCTTATCTGACAAACAATAAGAAAAAACAGTCTGGATCCCGGGTCAAGCCTGCCTGCCGGCAGGCAGGCCCGGGATGACGAAATAACGCTTAATTTTTTTCTGTTTTTTTCTACCAATTTTTTTATCTTTATATTTTTTTATGACCAGCTCCAGATGATCTTTTACCTTATCAATGGCTTTAAATAAATCTTTTTCAGTCTTTTCCACGCGCAGTAAATCACTGCCTAAAGATAAATTTACTTCGGCCGAATAAATTTCACCTTTTAAATGATGATTGGAGGTTTTACTTACTTCTATATGGGCGTTAATAACCTTTAGTTTGCCTAAATATTTATCCAGCATATCCATTTTTAACTGCGCGTAGTCTTTTAGTTTAGGCGTTAATTCCAAATTAGTGGCTTTGATGTTTAATTTCATAAAAAAAAAAAAAAAATTCAAAAATTATAAAATTTAAAAATTCTTCAGAATATCCTCTCCAAAATCCCCTTAAAAAATCCTCCAAATCGGCTTACGTCCCTAAGTGTTACGACTAAAATTAAAACCATTAGCAGCGCAAAACCGATATTATGGATAGCGCCTTCGACTTCCCTTTTTACCGGCGAGCGCTTTATTTTTTCAATAATCAAAAATAAAATTCGGCCGCCGTCCAAAGCCGGAAAAGGAAAAAAGTTTATAACCGCCAAATTAATGGAAAGCAAAGCCGTGAATTGCAAAAGATAAACAAACCCCATCCGCGCGACTTGGCCGGTTAAAGTGGCGATGCCGACCGGGCCGGGCAGGTCAGCGGTTACACCCTGACCCAAGATTAAACCCTTTAAGAGATCATAAAACGCCTTATCACTGACGTGGGCGCGCGCGTCCAGCTGGCCGTCTAGAGACTGGGGCAGGCCGATCGTAAAACCGGCGATAATTAAAACCGCGGCTAGAATAATATTCATGACCACTCCGGCCGAAAGCATAAAAGCCCTTTGCCAAATCGGCCGCGAAGCAAAACTGTCCGGCTCGGTTTCGCCTTCGCCGTTCTCACCCTTGATTTTTACAAAACCGCCGAGCGGCAGCCAATTTATGGAATAAACCGTGCCGTATTTTTCTTCATCAGGCGTGATTTCTCTTGAACCTTTTATAAAACGAAACTTTCTAATCCAGAACGCTTCATCAATTTCTTTTTTTTCATCAATAATGATTTCCTTAATTATTTTTGAACCGTCGGGGAGCGGCCTTGTTTCCAGCCCAATCGCTATGTTTTCCGACTCGGCATTTTTTTTAAGACGTTGCTCGCGCCAAACCTGTAAGCCGAAGATTCTGGGCGGAAAACCAAAGCCAAACTCTTCGGCGCGAACGCCGAATTTTCGCGCCATCATAAAATGCCCGAGTTCATGCGCGAAAACCAAGACGGATAAAACCAGTATAAATGTAATTATGGTTAAAAACATATAAATTTAAATGACGATCAGTTTATATCGTCATTACCTCTTCTTCTTTTTTGTCTTTAATGGTTTTTAAGGCATCATTTTGCTTGGCGGTTTCTTCGTCCAATTCTTTAATAAATCTGAATTTATCATCTTCACTAATAGCTTTATCTTTAAACGCCGCTTCAATTGATTCTTTAATCTGGTCTCTAATTTGCCTAAGCGCTATGCGCGCGGTTTCCATTTTTTCGCTCAATTTTTTAACCAGCTCTTTGCGGTTTTCTTCGGTAAGCTGCGGCACGACCAGCCTGATTTTATCGCCTTCATTAACCGGATTTATCCCTAGATTAGCGGCTGTAACGGCTTTCTCAATGTCTTTGGCAATGCTTTTATCCCAAGGTGTGATAACGATGCTGCGCGCTTCAGGCACGCTGATTGAAGCCAGTCCGACTAAAGCGGTTTTCGCGCCGTAAGCGTCAACGTAAATGCCGTCTAACATAGCCGGATTAGCCCGTCCGGTTCTTATGCTTGAAATATCTTTTTTAAAAAAATCAATGGCTTTGATAAAATCGGCTTGCTTAATTTGAATGTATTGATTCATAAACTCTAACGTCATCCTGGAGCGACTGAAAGGAGCGATAGGATCTCATCGAGATTCTATCGGTCGCTTAAGCTCCCTCCAGAATGACAATAAAAATTAATTTTATTTTGTAGTTTGCCTTACTGCCAAATATAGAATAGCAGGATTCTTCGGGTCAAGCAACAATTTAGAGCCGGCGCGGCTAGTAGGCAATTTTTTTGAAATCCAATTATTGCCTCCGTCCAATGAATGATAAAAAGTCGTGCCGGTCACATAGTATATTTCATTGGCATCGCCGGGGTTGACCGCGATAGAATATATTTTTGCTTCTTCTTCGGCGGTTAAAAGCTCAATTTTTGACCAAGTATTGCCATCATCAGCTGATTTTAACAAGCCGTAATTAGTCGCTAAAAAAACAATTGCTTTTTCCGATTTTACCACGGCTAAATCGCGAAAACGATTACTGCCGTCAAACGCTTCCAATTCTTTATCAAGCCTCTCCCATTTGTTGCCGCCGTCAACCGAGCGGAAAATACCCCTGGCGGTTGTGCCGGCAAATATGATTTTTGAATTAACCGGACTGATGACAATTTTATCTACCTGACTGTCAAACCTGCCTAAAGCGCGCCAGCTTACTCCGAAGTCAGAACTTTTAATAACATCACCGTTTGAGGTGCCGATAAAAATATTGTTGCTGCTGTCATGATCAATCACCAATGAACTTACAATCGCTTTTAAATCATTGTCAAAATAAGCTTGCGACCAGGTGCGGTTGCAATCCTCGGACTTAAAAACTTTATTTGCCGCGGTAGTGTAAATCAAACATTTATCGGCCGGATCAACCGCTATATTGTTTATACTGATCTTGCCCAGGCCGGTAGCAACCTGCCAGCCTTCGGCGCCATCATAACTATAAAACAAGCCGTTTTCAAGGCTGCCGGCATAAACAGCTTTATTATCGCTCGGATCCAAGGCTAGAGAAATAATATCAATGGCTGAAAAACTTCTTTTGGTGTTAACCCCCTGGATTGAAGCTTTTTGCAACCAGCTTGCTCCTCTATTTGTTGATTTATAAACTCCGCCGTCGTTGGCGTTGCTTGAGCCGGTATTTGAAGCCGTGCCAAAATTAAGCGTACAACCGGATAAGGCAAAAGTAATTAAAGGTAGCAATAACCCGGCTTTTAATAATTTAATTTTTATCATAAACTTAAATTAATTTTTAATTTTTAAAATTTTTAATTTTTAAATAAATCTTAATTTTTAATATTTAAAAATTAAAAATTACAAAATTCAAAAATTTTATCTAAAAGCTTACCGCCACATTCTCAAGCGCCAGCTTCGGGTTGACGTTGGCCGCCAGATACTTTCGGCTCTGCTTTAAAATATTTATTAAATTTAAAAGCCCTGCTAAGCTAAGCGCCTCCAATTCCTTAATAAACGCCTCGTGCTGAATTAAATCAGTTAAATTTAATCCCATAAGCATTAAATCCCTGGTTAAATTTTGCCAGAGGTCAATTGCGCCGGACGCTGCCTTAACCGCTTCTTGTCCTTTAACGTCTTTTCCTAGAATATTTTCAATGGCGCTGAAACGATCGTTTATATCAGAGTTTAATAAGCCGACAAAAGACTCCACGCCGCTTTTATAGTTTTTGTAATATTCTTCATCCTGAAAAAATTTTAAGGCTAAAGCCGGCCGGCCGGCCGAGAGGCGGGAAAAATTCTTAGCCTGGCTTCTTGAAGCTTTATGATTTTTAATCAACTCATCATAAATAATATCGCCGGCCACCGCTCTAAAATTTAAAACTTGGCTGCGCGATACTATTGTTTTAGGCAAAGAATCAAGGTCAATAGCGGTTAAAATTATTACTACTTTTATTTTAGGCTCTTCTAAAGTCTTGAGCAAAGCGTTAACCGCGCTTTCGCTTAAATTTTCCGCTCCCTTGATAATGCCGACTTTGTATGAGTTTAAAAATGAGCTCATATTTAAATTTCTTATAAAATCCCTAATTTGCTCAATTGAAATATTTTTTTTATCAGGCTCTTTCTTTATCAAATAAATATCGCCATGAATATTTTTAGCCGCTTCCAGGCAAGCCGGGCATTTGCCGCAAGGCAAGATCAGCTGATTTTTGGCTTCGCAAACTAATCCGCGAGCAAAAAAATTAGCGGCCGTAGCTTTGCCTAAATTGGCCGGACCGGCAAAAATATAACTGCCGGAAATATTTTTTTTAGCCAAACTTTTCGTTAAAAACTCAAAAATATGGCTATTACCGACCAATGGACAATTTGATTTTAAATCTCCGCTTTTCATGAATAAATTATAGCTTAATAGAACCGCCAAGTCAAAATAACAATAATTTAAATTGACTTTTTCGTCTAAAACTAGTATTATAACCGCATGAATAATAAGCTTAAAAAATTAATTTTACTTAGCGGGGACATTTTAGTGCTCTATTTTTCGCTATATTTAACTTTGGTAATCAGGTATTTTGGCAACTACGAAACTAAAACTTGGGATGCGCATTTTTGGCCGTTCACAGTAATTTTTATCTTTTGGCTGATAATCTTTTATATCTCTGATTTATACAGTCTTAACTTAGCCGTAAATAATCTTAAATTTTACCAAGCCAGCGGCCGTTCCTTAATTATTGCCGGTTCAGCTTCTCTGGCTTTTTTCTATTTAATGCCGCAAATCGGCATAGCGCCAAAAACCAATTTATTCATATACATCATAGTTTTCGCGGTTATTTTCTATCTCTGGCGCCGATTTTATAATTGGTCATTAAAATCATATCTGCCTAAAAAAAATATCGGCATTGTCGGTTATAATAATTTAGTGGCGGAAATTATAAATGAATTTAAGCAAAAACCGCACCTGGGCTATAATCTAAGCTTTGCCGTTGATGATAAAGCGCAAGCCGGAACACGGCCGATTTCTGATTTGGAAAAATTAATGGCCGAAAATAAGCTTGATACCATAATTTTATCTTACGACCCGCACCAATCGGAAAATTTACGCGCCGCTTTATTTAACGCCCTTCATCGCCGGATAAATTACTTAAGCCTGCCTGATTTTTATGAAGCCATTACCGGAAAGGTGCCGTTAGATAATTTAAACCAAATGTGGTTTTTGGAAAACCTTAATGAAAATAATAAAATCTGGTTTGATCGCGTTAAACTAATTTACGATTTTATTTTAGCCTTGGTTATTTTTATTATTACTTTACCGTTTTGGCTGATTATCGCTTTAGTTATCAAGCTTGGTAGCTCAGGGCCGGTATTTTTTATCATGAATCGGGCCGGTCAAAATAATAGAATATTCAAACTGATAAAATTCAGGACGATGAAGCAAGATGGCAACGACCTCTCGCCTACCCGCGCCAACGATTCTCGCATAACCAAGTTTGGCAAATTTTTAAGAAAAACCAGGCTTGACGAACTGCCCCAGGTTATAAATATCTTACGCGGTGAAATGAGCTTTGTCGGGCCGCGCCCGGAGCGTCCTGAATTAATTCTTGAACTTGAAAAACAAATCCCTTTTTACGGCCAAAGAACCTTAGTCAAGCCCGGCCTTACCGGCTCGGATCAAGTTTCCGGTGAATACCACTCGCCATCCCGCGAAGACAGTTTAAAAAAATTGCAATACGACCTCTTTTATATAAAAAACAGGTCTTTATTCTTAGACCTGTCAATTATTTTAAAAACAATCGCCACAGTTATAAGCAGAAAGGGCATATAAACGCCGCTCTTAACTTCCTAAAAGATTATCTCTGCCAAAGCGCCGCGATAATCTTTTTAATTTTTTAGATTTAAAACCCGCTCAATTTCATTTTTATAAAGCCGCCAAAGCTCTTCGATATCTTCTCCGCCCCGCTCCCAGGCTTTCATATATTTAAAATCAAATCCAATATCAAACACGGCGGCAATATAATTTTCCAAGCGCCTCTGGTATTCAGAGCTAGACGTATCAAGCGCTAAGGCCCGCTTAATAACCGCGGCCATGGTTTGCATATCAGTATGATTTATGACATTAGGCAGTAATTTAAAAGTTTCGGTATCGCCGAGCACAATCGCCGGTTTGCCGTAAATTGCGGCTTCAAATATGGTAGTGCTGTAATTGGCTACCAATAAATCGGCCTTTTTAAAAACTTCTTCGGAGGAAATGCGGTAATCAATTAGTTTTACGTTAGCCGTACGCGCTATCGTTTTTAAATATGAGGGCGAACGCAAACCAACCATGTCGGGATGCTCTTTAACAACTAAAGTATAATCATCCGGCAAAGACATGGCGATTTGCCGCGCCGTTTCCACCTGATTATTAAAAAGCGGGCACATTAAATCAGCGCTGGCTTCCGGAGTAAACTGCAAAGGAAAAAAGACGAATTTGCCCACTTTTTCAAACGGATAATAAGAAAAATTTTGGGCATATTTTAAATATTTTTTTTGGCAAAAATGATCGCGCAATAGTAGTTTTGGCGGCCGGTAATCGACCGTCGGACCGATAGTTTTAATGCGATTAGCTCTGGTTGACGGTTTCGTATACCACTCATAAATTAATTTTAACGGCCTTAATTCATGCCTGATTTTCTTAAATATATTTTCTTCAAGCGGTCGCTTAAGGTGATGCGGCGCTTGAAATTTTTCCTTAAAATCAGAAATGAATTGCCGAGCTTTTTCTCTATTAGCCGAATCAGTCTTGCCTTTATTAAGCTCTTTTGCCTTAAGAATTAATTCCCCTCCGCGATCAAGATAATCCCGGGCGAACATATTATAACCCGGCACTTTTGAATCGGTAATGGAAATAGTCGGAATGCCGTATTTATCGCCCAGTAAGCTAAGTAAGACATGCCCTTCGTAAACAAAAGTCGCTATAATAATTATATCCGGCTTAAAAGATTTTATTAAATCGCGCAGCGCTTTATAATGGGCCGTTATATAAGCAATAATAAATTCATCAGTAACATGCTGGCGGTAGCTATAATAATATTTCTCGCCGTAAGAGCGGACCAGCCAGCGGTCGGCGTATATCAGCGGCCAAACGGAATCAAGCTTTAATTCGCGGCAAATATCGGTAAAAGTTATTTTTTCCTTGCCCAAATATTTTTCCGGATATTCAAGGATATCATCAACGTTAAGAATTTCAGCATACTTAACCTCGGTTTGCTCAATAATAAATTTATGGGTGATTTTTTTTAAAGTAATTGCCGCTAAACTACAGCCTTCGGCCTGAAATTTTTTAGCTAAAAAATGGCCGATATTTAAGGCCCAGCCGCGCTGCTGGAAGATTAATATTTTTTTATTCTTTAAATTTAACATTTATATTTTAAATAGATATTTTCCTTATCTTCTTTATATTTAATAAAATTATTTTTTTCAAACAGTCTTAATGACGCTGAATTTTCTCGCTTAACTTCGGCTAAAATACTTTTGCCGGCGCCGATAAGCCGTAAAGCTCCGGACAACAGTTCGTTGCCTAAACCGCGGCCTTGATAACCAGGGTCTAAAGCGATGGAAATTATATATCCATCATCTTCATTTAAATCAAAACGGCAATAACCGGCGACCGCGCCCGACTGCTCCAAAACAAAACATTTGTTCTCATTATTTTTAAAATATTTATTTTCAAACCAACCGTCATGGCTGCCAAAACTTATAGCTTCAGTAGTATTAAACCAGCAACGGTTAGCCGGATGGTTCCTGATTTTCCAGACCGCACGTGAATCATCCCTACGGGCCTGGTGAATTATATTTTCCATAAGTTTGGCGATATAATATTTTTTTCAATATTATTAAACCTGCCCCTTAATTCTTCAAAGCAAGGCTTAAAATCAATCTCCTGCTTTGCTATGCTTATATATTCCTCGAGCTGACCGATATTGTCAACGCCGAAAACCACATAATCAATATTTTCATGGCTTAAAGAAAACAATAAAGCGGCTTGCTGCCTTGATAAATTATATTTATTGATAATTTCATCCAATTCTTTTAAATAAACTTTAATTTTTTTTAGCGGCGGCGGAATTTTTTCTTCACTCATAAAAAATAAGCCTTGCAAAAACGGGCTGCGGGCGAAAACTTTTATATTATTCTTTTTAGCTAACGCGAAAAATTCCGTTTTATCAAGCCGCTGGTCAAAAATATTATAAGGGATCTGAATATAATCAACCTCGGATAAATTAACGGCATAAAGCGCGTCTGCCGCTTCATAAATAGAAACTCCGATATTTTTTGCGAGCCCCTGCTCTTTTAGTTTAACCAGGCAGTCAACTAATTTTTTATTCCTTACATAAGCCGGCTCATGGAAAAGACAACCGTCGACATAATCGCTTTTTAATCTAAGCAAAGACTCTTTAAGGCTGGCGGCAATAACCTCGTAGGCCGCGACGCCGTCTTCGGCTATAATATTTGATTTTAGCTTCGTAATAATTTTTATTTCTTCATTTAAGCCGCGACTTTGCTTAAACTCCCCTAAAATTTCTTCCGCCTCGCCATAAACATAAGCCGTATCAAAAATTCTAAGGCCTTTTTCATAAGCAAAATCAAGAATTTCAAAAGATTTTTCCCTGGCCGGCTTGCCGCTTGAGTTATTTATGCCATAATTAAGGCCGAACTGGGCGGTGCCTAAAACTAATTTGCTTATTAAGTCCGCCATAATTTCTAAATTAAATAATTGATGCCGGATCGAATATCCGCCACATGCCCTTTAAGCTGATATTCTTCAATCTTTTTAAACTCTTCGGCCGTTAATTCTCCGGCGGTTTCTTTCCTGCCGCCCGGCTTTTTATTTTCCGGCAGGCGGGCGAATTGATTAATAATCTTTCCCCGCCAACCAACCTCGGCGGCGCCTTTGATAAAAGTTAAAAAATACCTGGCTTGATAATGGGGATATGAGCCGACGATAATGATTTTTTTCCAGCGGTTTTTTTTGGCAATTTTACTGACGTTAAGCGATTGGTCGCGGGTATTTAAAGAATCGGCGTCAATGATAATATCCTTATTTTTCACTTCTCTTCGTAATAGCCAGCGCTTCATATCTTTTAAGCTTACATTGTTTTCACCCGGCCTTTTTTTTGGGCCAATCAGCTTATTGTTGCCGGAAATAATAATTTTTAACGCCAGGCCTTTTTTAAAAAGTTCAAGAGTTTTCGGCCCCCGGTCATACCTATCGCCCTGTAGCCAAACAATCGCTTGGCAATTTTCCGGAGATTGTTTTAATAATAATTCCTGCAATTTTAAAAATTCTTTATTCATAGCCATTATCTGATATTTCTTATTAAACAAAAAGCCTCGGCGAATTTTAAGCCGACTTCAAGGCCGCGATATTGGGCAAAAATTTTTACGCCTTCTTTTGATCTCGGGTGCGGATAGGGACGCAATTCCTTGCCGTAAGCTTGCTCTAAAATTTTGATTTTTCTCTCAATAAATTCCAAAATATCAACGTATTCGGTCGGACAAAAACAATGCGCTTGATCTTTAATCTGCCATTCGGTTGAAGAAACCGTTTCAAAACCAAGTATTTTTTTAACAACGCAGCCGGGCTGCGGACGGCAGGCGGTTAAAACCGCTTTAAAAACAATTTGGTGGTCAATATTCAAATCATTCGGCTGGTGGGTGTAAATAATATTGGGCTTCATTTTTAAAATTACATTTTCATTGTTTCCTGTTAAAATAAGAATCCTTAAAACTTCTTCCATGGTATTTGCGGGAATAATAATATTAAAATCCTCACATTCCTGCTCCAACGCAATTTTTTTCTCCGATAAACGAAAACTATCAGTTGCAACCATAACAAGATCTCTATCTGTTTTGGAATATTGCAATAAGACGCCATTTAAAACAGGCCGTGAAGAATTACGTGACGCACAAAACACGCAATAAAGAAGCGGTTCAATAAAATCTTTTGATGAAATAACCAGTTCATTTTTTTTCTCGACGGTTGGTATGGAAGGAAATTCACTTGCAGGAATTCCATGTATTTTCGTTTTCGATTGGGCGGTTTCAATAAAAAATTCAGCCTGTTCGTTGGAAGAAAGTAAAACATCGCCATCTGGAATATAACTTACAATATTTGTTATAAGTTTATTCGGCACTGTTATTCCCCCTTCTTTTTCTATTTTTGCCTCT
>JACQYU010000046.1 GCA_016208065.1 Candidatus Falkowiibacteriota bacterium
CTCTCGCATTTTTTCGCGCGTCGCAAACCGTAATCTCACATTTTATCTTATGCTTTAATAAATATCTAATCAAGGATAAATTTTCAATTCCCAGACCTAAAATAGCGATTTTTTTATTTTTTAATAAATTTATATCCATAAAATGCCTTATATCGGTAGTTAGTTAAAATAATAATTTTTGAAGTGAGGACTGTTTGAGCTCGAGCAACCTCGAGCGAGTTCCGCAACGAAAAAATTATTTATTTTAACTAACTGCGTATTAACCGTTTAAACTTAAATTCTTCCCATCTCCCCCCAATTATCCCCTAAACTCGCGTCCACGCCCAAGGGAACTTTAAGCTTTATAACGCTTTCCATAATATTTTTAATTTCAACCGCGGTTTTTTCTGCTAAATCCTCTTTTACTTCAAACACCAATTCATCATGCACCTGCAAGAGCATTTTAATTTCGCCGGCTTGATAATTTTGGTCTATTAATTTTTTAATCCTAATCATAGCTACCTTAATAATGTCCGCGGCCGTACCCTGCAAGGGCGTATTAATCGCCATGCGTTCGGCCCCTTTGCGCACTTGCATAACCGATGAATTTATTTCCGGTAAAATTCGGCGCCTCTGAAATAGAGTTTCAGTGTAGCCTTTATTTCTAGCCATTTCAATAGTCTGATCCACGAATTTTTTAACGCCCTTATAAGCTAAAAAATATTTATCAATAAATTCCTTGGCCCGGACGTAAGGAATATCAGCGCCTTGAGATAAGCCGTGCGGCCCCTGGCCGTATAAAATGCCAAAATTTACCGCTTTGGCCTCCCGCCTTAATTCCGGAGTAACTTCGGTTAAGCTTATTTGATTAATTTCCGCGGCCGTGGCCGTATGAATATCTTCGCCCTTTTTAAATGCTTCTATCATTTTTTTATCGCCTGACATATGCGCGGCCAGCCTTAATTCAATCTGCGAATAATCCAGGCTTAATAGTTTATAACCCTTACCCGCGATAAAAGCTTTTCTGATTTCCCGGCCTAAATCGGTCCTAATCGGTATATTTTGCATATTAGGCTCGGTTGAAGACAATCGGCCGGTAGCGGTAACGGTTTGGTTAAAACTTGTATGCAGCCGGCCGGTTTTTTGATTTACCAGTTTAGGCAGGGCTTCAATATAAGTGGTTGATAATTTTACCACTTCGCGGTATTCCTGAATTAAATCAATTATCGGATGCTGGCCCTTAAGCTTAAACAATTCATCGGCTCCGGTAGATAAACCGGTCTTGTTTTTGGAAATGCCGGCGGCCGGTATGGCTAATTTTTCAAATAAAACGTCGCGCAGCTGCTGGGTTGAATTTATATTAAACTCCAAACCGGCCAGGTCGTGTATTTTTTTTCTCAAATGGCTGATTTTTTTATCTACCGCCTTGCCCATGTCAGCTAAAAATTCCTTATCTATTTTTATACCGTTAGTCTCCATCTCGGCCAAAACCAAAACCAGCGGCATTTCAATTTCATCAAACAACTTGATTAATTTTTGTTTTTTTAACTCCGACAATAATTTTTTTGCTAAACGATTGGTAAAATCGGCGTCCTCGCAAGAATAATTATATAATTTTTCAACCGCTACCTCGCCGAAAGAAATTTTCTCCTTGCCTTTGCCAAGCAGATCTTCTTTAGTTATTTTTTGATGGTTGAATTCGTTGAAAGTCACTGCGTCTAAATTATGCTGGCGGCTGCCGGGATTTAGAAGATACGACGCGATCATGGAATCAGCGGCTACGCCTTTAACGTCTATGCCTAAGCTAGCCATTACCTCAATGTCATATTTAATATTATGCCCGTATTTTTTTATTTTTTCATTTTTAAATATCGGCCTTAATTTTTCAAGCCACAGATTATCTTCCTGATTATCATTTTTATTATAATTAAACAAGTTGCTTTTTACTTTCAACTTTTTATTTTTTGTTTCTAAATAATAGGCTTCGCCTGATTTCCAGCTAAAGCTTATGCCTAATAATTCAGCTGTTACCGGATTAAAATTAGCCGTTTCCGTATCAAAAGCAAATTCTTTTTGCGTCTGCAGCTTTTTAAAGAATTTATCAAACTTTTTATCATTATCAATCAATTCATATTTGAATAATTCCAAGTTTCTTTTAAATTTATCCGTCTGCTCATAGTTTTTATCTTTAATTAGCCGTTTTTCCGCTTCTTCCGCTAAGCCCTGAAGTCTTGGCAAAAGCGAACGAAATTCCAGCTCATTAAACAGTTTGGCTAATTTTCCCTGGTCAAACTGACCGAAGCGCGCCCCGCCTAAATCAAATTCAATCGGCGCGTCGCATTTTATGGTAGCCAGGCTCCGGCTCATATAAGCATCATTTTTATGCTGAGCCAGTAATTCACGAATTCGATCTTTTATTTTTTTTGAATTTATATTTTTATAAACTCCATCCAAAGTTTTAAAATTTTTAAGCAGTTCGGTCGCGGTTTTTTCGCCAATACCCTTTACTCCGGGAATGTTATCCGAAGGGTCGCCGCGCAGAGCCTTAAAATCAATCATTTGACCGGGCTCTAGGCCATATCTCTCGCGAACCGCTTTCTCATCGTAAATTACCGAATCGGTTAAACCGCGCTTCATCGTAAAAACCTTGGTATGATCATTAATTAGTTGCATGGTATCCATATCGCCGGTCACGATTATTTTCTCTACGGCGCCATCAACCCTGTTAGCCAAGGTGCCGATCAAATCATCGGCCTCAAAACCGGCCAATTCAAAAATCGGTATATTAAAATTTTCAGCGATTTCTTTAACTCTAGGAATTTGCGCGTATAATTCATCCGGCGCCTTAACTCTGGTGGCCTTATAGCCATTAAACTGGTCATGGCGAAAAGTTTTTTCTTTTCTGTCCAAAGTAAGGGCCACGTAGGTGGGCTTAAATTCACGCAAAGCCTTAATTAGCACCGCCGTAAAACCGTACACCGCGTTAACAATTTCTCCGGTTTTGGTAGTTAGGGGCGGTAAAGCGTGAAAACTTCTGTGGATCAGCGCGTTGCCGTCAATAATCATGAATTTTGCTTTTTTTGCGCCCATGTCTTTAGATAATAAAAAAGATGAGAAGTAAAATAAAAGTAAAAATAAGCTCTTGTTTGGAAAAATATTTTAGCGGACCTCGTAAATTAATTTTTAAATTCGGATAAAATGGATAGTAATTTGAATTGTCCAGCGAATCTAGAACTAAATGCAGGATATAGGCAGCGCCGAAAGCTAAGCCAAAGCTAAAATTTATTGATGAAGCAATAGCTGAAACCAATAAACAAAAAAATATATTATGAAAAAAATTTCTCTGAGGCAAGCCGATATCGGCTTTGCCGGTAGTGGCGATCAATACTTTTTTAAATTTAAATAAAATGCCGGTCCGATAATAAGCGATAAAATGGTCTAAATCCATAATTACCGAACCCAACAGCGAAGCATTGTAATTTCCCGTAAGCTTACTAATAATTAAACCGGCGGCCAAATGAGTTGATAAAAGCATAAAATTATTAATTAATTTTGGCGGACTGACGGGGGGCTTGAAACTCCTCGATGCCAAAACGGAGCAGACCCCCGTTGCATAATTACATATTATCTTGGTGGACCGGAGGGGACTCGGACCCCTGACCTCCTCGTTGCAAACGAGGCGCTCTACCAACTGAGACTACCGGCCCTAAAAAAATTACTGCATTTTATTATACCTTAAAATCGGCGACAATACCCATTCTAAAAATCCGCCAATCATATTAGTCATGATTAATATGCCTATAAAAATAGCCAAAAGCCCTGCTAATTTATAGCCTAATCTTGAACCGCCCTCGCTGCCAAGCTTTCGCTCAAAAAATTCTATTCTGCCAAAAGCGCTTAACATGGCTTCGGATTTAATCACCATAAACGAGCCAACGCCAAAAATTATCATGCCAACTAAAATATTCATAAACTTATTATTTTAGATAATTCAAAGGGTTATATTTTATCCCATTGATGATATATTCAAAATGCAAATGCGGACCGGTGGAGCGTCCGGTTGAGCCCATAGCCGCGATTGCTTCGCCCTTTTTAACAGACTCGCCTTTCTTAACATAAAATTTAGATAAATGGGCATAGCGTGATTTCCTGCCGCCGCCATGGTCTATAACTATCTGATTGCCGTAGCCGGTGCCCCAGCCAGCCACTTCCACCACGCCGGTATCACAAGCGTAAATTGGCGTGCCGGTTTTATTGGCAATATCTATAGCATGATGCCTCCAGGAATAATATTGCGTCAACCTGGCGCCAACGGTCGGCCAGGCCAATTTATTGCTGGCGACTGATCGAAGGTCTTGCGGCTTAAGTAAATCTTTAATAAGCGAAACCGGGGAGAGACCAGAGGCTTGGTTTGGAATATAATAAGTTTTTTTGCCGCCGGGAACAATTAATTTTTGGCCGATTGATAAAAATTCCGCGCTGGCCAGCTTATTAGCCTCCATAATAATATTAGCGTCTACTCCATATTTGGAAGAAATGGTGGCCAAAGTATCTCCGCGAACGACCTTATGCGCCACTCCGCTTATCGGTAGAATAACCAATTTATTGCCTGGCCTAATTAAACTATAAGCGTTAAGATCATTCTCCCATAAAATAGTATTAACGCTAATGCCAAAATTAGACGCAATGGTGCTAACCGTGTCGCCGGCTTGCACAATATAATCAATAATATTTTCTCTGGGACGCTGAGTTTTGCTGGTGGCCGCTAAATCCGGCTTTCTTATAGCATCGCCGCCTTGAGATAAATTCTCCATATCCAAAACGCTGTCTTCCGGCGCTGTCATCTCCGCCATAGGCTGAGGCTTAAAAGCGGTTAAATTGTCTAAATAAGTCTGCTGTACAGGAGTAATAGCCGCTTGTTCATCAAAATATTCTTCTATCAGCTGATCATTTTCACTGAATTCGTTTGATATTATTTCCGATAAAAAAGTTTTTCCGGCAATTTCATCCGGCGCAACCGCTTGGGTTTTCTGAGTTAAATTAAAAATGACAAAAAATATTGTTAAAGCCGCTACCGCCACATGGGCTAATTTCTGATTGATAAAAAAAGTTGCCGATTTATTTTTAATTTTATCGGCCAAACCAAGCCTTTTTATGGTTGAAAAATAAAATAAATATAACTTAACTAAAACTTTATAAAATATAAATCTTAGAACGGATAAAATTGGCTTTAGCGCCAAGTTAACAAAAAAAACGGCTAATAACCTCTTTAAAAATATCAAAAATTTTATTAAAAATATCAGTAAATTTACTGATGCTTTTTTAAAGTTTCTAGTAATATAATTGCCTATTTAAATAAATTAAATAATGCTGTTATATTAACATTTAAGCCTGCTTTAGTCAAACGCAAAACAAAAGCGGCCGGACTGCCTTTGCATAGTCCGACCGCTATATATTTATCCAATATTTTTACACCTTTATCACTACCGGTAAAACCATCGGCCGGCGCTTAGTCTGCGAAAACAAAAATTGTCCGACATCATTTCTAATTTTATTTTTTACATAATCATCGTCCGCCGGCGTGCGCGGATTATGATCTTTTACGATTTTTTTAACTTTCATTCTGGTCTTTTGGATCAATTCTTTATTCTCTTTCATATAAATAAACCCGCGGGAAATAATATCCGGATTACCGATGGTGTCGCCGGTTTTAGCGTCAATGGTAGCAATAACCACTATCATACCATCCTCGGCCATAACGCGGCGATCACGCAAAACAATGTTGGAAACATCGCCCACGCCCAAACCGTCAACCATAACATAATCGGTTAAAACTTTGTCCTTTGTAAGCTTGCCGGAAATTTCACCGCTAGTCGCTTTATGAAATTCAACAATTTGGCCATTATCGGCTACAAATATTTTATTTTTTTGAATGCCAACTTGCTCCGCTAAATCAGCATGCGCCTGCAACATATAATGGTTGGCTTCAATCGGCATAAAATATTCGGGCTTTAAGAGGCGCATCATTAACTTTAAATCTTCCTGCTTGGCATGGCCGCCGGCATGAACATCCATCATTTCATAATGAATTACTCTGGCTCCCTGCCTGACGATCATGTCTTTCAATCCCTGAATCGTCCGTTCGTTGCCGGGAATGACTGAAGAAGAAAATATTACCGTGTCGCCTCTTTTTAAGCTAATGGTGCGATGTTCGTTGCTTACCACGCGCATTAAAAAAGCATTGCTTTCACCCTGAGCGCCTGTTCCTAGAATAATAACTTTATTGTCAGGCAAACGGCCCAGCTCATGATCTTCCACTAAAATTTTTGGGTTAATTCATGCTCCTGCCCTGAAGGCTTATCCGCCGACCGAATTTTTCCGCTAAATCAAAAAGTTTTTGCACTCGGCTAAGCTGGGAAGCAAAAGTACCGATAATTATTCTGCCTTCAAGCTTTTCAAAAATTTTTCCCATTTCATCACCGATGGAAGATTCGGAAATCTGATAACCGACATGCGTAGCATCGGTTGAATCCGATAATAAAAGTAAAACGCCAGCGCCGCCAATTTGAGCAATCCGATTTAAATCCGCCGGCTTATCGTTAACCGGAGAATAATCTATCTTAAAATCTCCGGAATGGATAATCGTACCTAAGGGCGTATGGATAATAATGGCAAAGCAATCGGGAATGGAGTGGTTTACCCTTAAGGCTTCCACTCTGAAAAACTTGCCCAGTTGCAATTTTGACTCTTCGTTTATTTCCTGAATATTAAGCTTGGGGCATTTACTGAACTCTTCAACCCTTTTTCTGACTATGCCGGCGGTTAATTTACCCATAAACATATTAGGATTGCCCAATCTGCCCATTAGATGAGGAATACCGCCGATATGATCGTAATGGCCATGAGTTATAATTACGCCTTTTATCCAATCTTTCTTATCATCAAGATAATCGACATTAGGAATAATATAGTCAATGCCGGGCATGTCTTCTTCCGGAAACTGCAAACCCATATCAACAATAATAATTTCTTTATTATATTCAAACACGGTCATATTGCGGCCGACCTCTTCAAGCCCGCCAAGAACAATGACTTTTAATTTATTTTCCGATGGCGCGAAACCGGCGATTTTTACTCCGGCAGCATCAAAGCGCTTGTGCGTGAAACCCGCTCCGGTTTTAGGGGCAACCACCGGCTGCCTTCTATTTCTTGATTTATATTTTGTAATCATATTAGAGTAGTTAAAAATTTAAAAATCAAAATGGAAAATGGCGATTAAAAATGCAAAATTAAATAATTTTAAAATTTATAAATTTTTAATTTTACACTGTCATTTTTATTTTTGATTTTTTCATTTTAAATTTTTTAGTGTGCCGAAGAGAGGACTCGAACCTCCATGGAGTTGCCCCCACTAGCTCCTGAAGCTAGCGCGTCTGCCAGTTTCGCCACTTCGGCAATATTAATTTAAAATATCTAAGAGGGTAAGCTGGCGCGCCTGCCAGTCTCGCCATATCCGCGGCTAAATTTATTTTTTATCTAAATTTTAAGACCCGCTTGATCGCCGGAGATCGTCAATTATGAGCCTTTTACCAAACAATTTTTTTACCGGTATTTATGTACCATTGATTAACGCCGCCGAAACGATCACTCGGCAAGATAATGCTTTTTACGTTGAAGCCTTTAATTTTTTTTGATTGAACGTAAGTATAGTTAGGACTATAAAGAAATATGGCCGGTTCATCTTCGGCGATAATTTCCTGAAATTTTTTATACTTTTCTTGGCGCGCTTTAATATCAGAAATTAAACGGCCGTCTTCTAATAATTTATCAACCTCCTTATTAGCATAGTCGGCGATATTTAAGCCGAATTGGCCGATCTGAGAAGAATGCCAAAAGGCGTAAGGGTCTGGATCGGCGCCGGTTATTTCCCCATAAATTAAAGCGTTAAAATTTCTTGATTTAATAATATCAACTTGAATTTGATTGGCCGGAACCAAATGAACCTCTGTTTTTACATTAATATCATTCCAAAATTTAGCAATCAATTCGGCGGTTTTTCCATATTCTTGGTTATCCACGGTAGTTAACGGCACAATCAAATAATCATTATTCTTCATCAGCCATTTTCCCGCTCCCATTTTTATTTTAGCTTCAGCTTGCTTTTTAATAGCTTCTTCTTTAGCCGTTAAGTCCGCTTGAGCCTGGGCTATGTCTGCCGCGGTTAATTCTATAATTTTCCAGCCGGCTTCGGCCAATAAGCGGCTTGATGACGCTATATTATAATTATATTTTTTGATTTCGCTGTTATAAGCGAAATTATTAGATAATATCGGACCGTCAATAATACGAGCATTGCCGGCCATAACTTCACTAACTATTTTATTTTTATCAATGGCGTAGGCTAAGGCTTGGCGCACCTTTTTATCGGCTATGGCCGGATTGGATTTTAGGTTAAAAAACATGGCTGAAATTTTCGGCAAATTAAGATTATAAAAATTTAAAGAATCTTGCGCTACCACTTGCGGCCTGTTAAACTCCGATAAATAGCTGATTCCATCGATTAAATTATTATTTAAAGCCGAAATTATTTCTTCTAAATTGCCAAAAAGCTTGAAGCTAATGGTATTAATATAAGCCTTGGAGCCGTAATAACTATCATTACGAATTAAAATATAAGTCCTGATGTTGCCGGATCTGTCTTTTACCAATGACTTAAATTTATATTTGCCTGATCCGACCGGCTTTAAATTCAATTCAGCCAAACTGGCTGAAGTCGGTTCAATTTGCTGCCAAAGTTCTTGCGGCAGTATGCCAAAATTCAATAAATCCAAAAAAGCGGCGTATGGCTCGGCTAAACTAAATTTAATAGTCTTATCATCGACTTTAAAAATTTCCACACCGGTAAAACCGGCGCGCAAAGGAGATTTATACCTAACATTTTTGATAGTTTCAAAAGTAAAAATTATATCATCAACGGTTAAAGGGCTTCCATTATGCCAAATAGCGTCTAACCTTATTTTTATGGTATAAGTTTTTCCGTCCGAGCTTATTTCATAACTTTCGGCCAAATCATTTACCAGCTCGGCATTGCCGTTTCTTTTAAATAACGACGAATAAACTAATTCGGCAATATCGCTATCAAGGTCGCTAACGCTCGCATATAAAGGATTAATATATTTTATTGAACCGATAGTTCCCTCAACATAATCACCGCCGGCCACCGGTATAATTTGCAAATGTGTTTTGTAAAATCTGGCGGCTAAAAATACCAAGCTAAGAAGGATAACCGCAAAACAAGCGCCGATTACTAATTTTTCGGACGCATTTAAATATATTTTAATATATTTTAGCTGTTTAAAGCTCGGCCACCTTGATTTAGCCAAAGAAAAAACCAATTTCTTATCTAATTCGGCCTGAGTCCGTCCAAGCTGAAAAGTATTTTTTAATCCTTTGAATTTATATCCAAAATTAAAAGCAAAACTTTTAATCTTGTTAAAAAATTGGGTTATTTTATTTCTTAATGAGTCCACTTTTAATGATGTTTAACCGCTGATTAGCTTAACCGCGCTAGATAATCATTTAATCCAATGCTTAATTTTTAAGTGCCGAGTGAATATCTAATAGGGTTAACCGCGCTTACCAGCCGAAAAAACTATTTATCGCCGCTTCGCGGGATCCCGCACGCAAAAATGCAAATTAACGCGGCGGAATAAATTAAAATTGCTTGAGCATTGCTAATTTAGCCTTTATACAATAAAATAACGGCTAATGAGATCGAAAAGAATAAAACAGCTAAAATTATGGTTGCGATGAATAATTTTTTTTCTATGCCTCTTTTAGTGCGGTAGATATTTCCTGTGCCTCCAAAAACACCCGACAACCCGGCTCCGCGGTTCTGCAAAAGAATCGCTAACATTAAGAGGGCCGCTATAACAATTTGGATTATTTGTAAATTTTTCATGAAATTTTAGTTAAACAAAAAGCTATTAAACGGCAAGCCTGGTTTATTTCTTTATTTGCTCTAAGATTCTAACCAAAACATTTTTATTGTTAACCGCTAAATCGGCTAAAATTTTCCTATCCAGCTCAATTTGATTAATTTTTAGAAGATGGATAAATTTAGAGTAAGATAGGCCGTGCTCTTTGGCAAAAACGCTGATTTTTATCTGCCATAAAGCTCGATTATCCCGCTTTTTTAAGCGGCGATCAATATAAGCGCGGACACCGGCTTTAACCACGGCGGTTGAAGCGGCGCGCATTAAATTTTTCCTGCCCCACTTATAGCCTTTGGCTTTTTTAAGCAAATTTCTTCTTTTTTTGAGATGTGTTATCGCTCTCTTAACTCTTGGCATAATTGTATGGCATTAATTGTTTAATTGCTCTTTTTTCCGTATGGGAAATATTAATATCTCGACGCTTGTTTCTTTTAACCTTGCCTGATTCACGGGAATTAAAATGGTCTTGGCCGGCTTTTCTTTTTAAAATCTTCTCGTTTTTAGTTACTTTAAAGCGTTTGGCCGTTGCTTTATGGGTTTTTATTTTCGGCATATGGCATTCTTAAACAAAAAACAGGTAAAATACCTGGTTTTTCGTATTCTTAAATTATTGCTTATTTATCAATATTATATTAAACCTTCCGCCTTGTTTTGTCAAGCCCTGCTCTATATCCATATTTAAACCAGGCGTGGCTTTTAACTTTTGATAAAATTTCTTCATAATCTCTTCGGCCTTTTCCGGATGCTGGCGTTCTCTGCCCTTTAAGATTAGCTCCAGCTTTAATTTATCGCCTCTTTCCAAAAATTTCTTAGCCTGTTCAAACCTGAAGTCAAAGTCATGCTGGCTGATTCTAACCGATAACCTAATACCTTTTATTTCCACTTTCTTCTGTTTAACTTTTTGTTTTTGGGCCTCTTTTTCTTTTTTTTATTTAAACTGCCCATAGTCAATAATTTTTTGCTGGTTAACGCGAAAACGTTTTTCTTCAAAATCAGGCTTAGGCCTTCGATATACTCTTCTCATTTAATAATAAATAAGCTTTGTTATATTTATATTTTAAAGTAAAATAAGCAGGAAGTCAACAATAAAATTAAATTTTATGAAGAAAATATATGAGCGGGTAACGGGAATCGAACCCGTATCTCTACCTTGGCAAGGTAATATAATAACCATTATACGATACCCGCATGTTAATTTTTATTACAAGTGGCCCAGGTGGGAGTCGAACCCACATGTCTATAAGACGCAACATTTTAAGTGTTGTGCGTATACCAATTTCGCCACTGGGCCATATTATTTTTTACGGTTTTTGCCACGATGTGTTGGTTTTAAGCTATGGCAATTAGGGCAAAGAATTCTCAAATTTTTTATTCTATTATCACGGCTATCGCCATTTATATGATCAAGCTCTAGCGGCAAACGTCCGTCCGGTGAAATTTTTGCCCAGCCGCATTCTTCACATTTAGGTAATTTTAATTTTACCTTATATAATCTTTTTTTTAACTTATAACTTTGGAAACTGCTATTTTTAACTAAAATTTTATCTAAAGCAATCCTCGGGCTACTAAAACCTGTTAATCCCTTATTCCAACCGCGCCCTTTAAGATGGCCTGTCTTTATTTTAAAAATAACCAAATATTTTTTTATTTGATTATAATTTCCGCCAGCCTGCCTTAACCCAAGCAATTTTAAAACCTGCCTAACGCTAGTTGATTTTTTAACTGCTTCTTTTAATTGTTGTTCGGTCCAACTTCTTGTTCTCATATATATTATTATATCATAATGGTAATGATATAACAACATACATGTTTACGCGTATGCCAGTTCTGTCGTTGAACTTTGTGGAGATGAGGGGAATTGAACCCCTGTCTAATAAATTTCTTAGAGCATATTTACAGATTAGACCGGTTTGTTTTATCGCTAGCGCCGTAAAAACCGAACAAAATCGGCGCTAGCCAGCTTTAATTTTTTAAAATAACCGGCTAAAGCATCCGGCTATCCGAGCCTAAAATATTGCACCCGTGATCCGGCCCTTAGGCTAAACCGGGCGGATGGTTGCGGCTATTAAGCGGCAACGGTTGCAAAGGCCGGCATTTTCCAAGAAAATGTCGCTTTGCTTAATAAGTTTTTGACGCTTATTTTGTTTTCAAGCGCGGTTTAAAGTGGCGCCCTTGATGAGCACTTCTGAATGCTTTTAAGAAAATTTTATTATCGATGCCTGGCATCCCCTATCAAGAATTTTCTATCTTCTAAATATTTGTTTTGTTAAAGTTCGGATGCTTCTATCTAGCTCCCGCTTCTTAATTACTTCCCGTTTGTCATACTTTTTTCTGCCTTTACCAACGCCGAATTCCAATTTTATAAAACTATGCTTAGTATATATTTTAACCGGCACTAATGTCAAGCCTTGCTCGTCTTTTTTGCCTAATAAATACGCGATTTCTTTCTTCTTCAGAAGCAATTTGCGCGACCTGGTCGGATCGTAATTCGGCCGGTCGCCCGCAAATTTATACAAAGGGATATGGGAATTAATTAAATAAGCTTCTGGCAAAATTTTATTTTTGCTTTTTTTAAAAGTTACATAACTGCCCTTTAAGCTTACATGCCCGGTTTTAACGGATTTAACTTCATAACCCAATAAAACCAAGCCGGCTTCATAAGTTTCTTGGATATCATAATCAAAATTGGCTCGTTTATTATAAGCTAGCACGGGCATAAATTTAAGCCCCCTTTAGCAAAGGGGGTTAGGGGGATTTTTCTGACGGCAAACTATAACAAAGTTTGTGTCATAGACGAACTTAAAAATCCCCGCCCTTCGGGCTACCCCTTTATTAAAGGGGCTTAATTATATTCCACTCCCTCAACGTTTCTACCACCTTTTTACCGGTTAAATTATTTTCAACATAATCATGATAAGCGTGGCTTTTAACCCGTTCAATCACAGTTTCATTATTTTTGTACTGCTCTAGAATATCATCAATCGCT
>JACQYU010000047.1:0-5696 GCA_016208065.1 Candidatus Falkowiibacteriota bacterium
CCGGACAGGCTGGCCGGCAGGCAGGCAGGCTTGACAGGTATTTACAGCATGTTATTATATTATTACCAACTAATTTAGTAGGTATTAATCTGGCGCGTATGATTTTTTCCACCCGTTCAACTTACGGCCTAAGGGCCATGATAAATTTAGCCAAGCATAAAAAATTTGGCAGCGTTTCTTTGGCTATTATCGCCGAGCAAGAAAATATTTCTTTGAAATATCTTGAAAGGCTG
The DNA here is from genome assembly GCA_016208065.1 of Candidatus Falkowiibacteriota bacterium. Classification (GTDB taxonomy): domain Bacteria; phylum Patescibacteriota; class Patescibacteriia; order Patescibacteriales; family GWC2-42-12; genus JACPHD01. The sequence goes on from JACQYU010000047.1 coordinate 234, forward strand.
TTCGCCGCCTTAAAAAAAGCCAGTTTGGTAAAGGCTGAAATTGGCGCCGGAGGGGGCTATAAGCTGGCTAAAAGCCCAAAGCAGATTAATGTCTACGATATAATCATAGCGCTTGAAGGCAAACTGAAAGCCTTCCATTGCACCGGGGAAGAGGAAAAAGTTTATTGCAATAATAAGTGCCGCTGCGGAGTAACCGGCGTTTTAGTAAAAGTGGAGCAGGCTATTAATTCAACGCTGAAAGATATAAAATTAAGCCAATTATTATTTTAAAATTTTAAATAATATTTTATGCAATATTCAAAAAAAGTGATTGAGCATTTTAGAAATCCACATAACCAGGGCCTGATTAAAAACGCAGATGCTATCGGCCAGGTTGGCAATCTTTCTTGCGGCGATATCATGAAAATTTATCTTAAGATAAGCGAAAATAAAAAGGGCGAAGAAATAATTAAAGATATTAAATTTGAAACATTAGGCTGCGCGGCCGCGATTTCAGTTTCTTCGGCTTTAACGGTTATGGCTAAGGGCAAAACCTTGGTTGAGGCCATGGAAATAACCAAAGATCAAATTGTTAAAAATTTAGGCGGTTTGCCGCCGGTTAAGGTCCATTGCTCAATGCTCGGCGTTGAAGCTTTGCATCAAGCCATAGAGAAATATAATAAATCGCATAATTAATAATATAAATATATTGGAATTAATCCGGCCGTCTTTGCAGATGGACGGCGGCGACGTGCAGTTTATTGATTTTGACGAAAAATCAGGCTTGTTAAAAGTGGAATTGATGGGCCATTGCGCGCACTGTCCGATGTCAGCCGTTACTCTAAAACAGGGAATTGAAGCGGAAATAAAAAAATCAGTACCGCAAGTAAATGAAGTTAAAGCCGTTCAAATGTAAAATATAAATTTTAATTAATTTTCAAAATAATTAAATCGCAAATCCCAATAACCAATGACCAAACAATAATTAAAAATTTAGAATTTTGGATTTGAGATTTTATTGGACATTGGGATTTATTAAGTTTATAAAATAGAAAATATGCTTGTTGCTATAATATAATATTCATATGTATAAAAATAAGACAATTTATCTCGACCATAGCGCCACTACGCCGGTGGATAAAGCGGTTTTAAAAGCTATGTTGCCGTATTTCAGCCGGATTTATGGCAACCCTTCTTCAATCCATAATTTCGGGCAGACAGCTTCAATCGCGGTTAGCCGGGCCAGGAAAAATATTGCTGAATTTTTAAATTGCGAAGCGAAAGAAATAATTTTTACTTCAGGCGCGACCGAAGCTGATAATTTAGCTGTCTTCGGCGTAGTTAATGCTTTAAGTAAAAGCAATCAGGGTAAAAAATTGCATGTTATTACTTCGGCCATAGAGCATCCGGCGGTTTTAGAGCCTTTCCGCAAGCTTGAGGAAGAGGGAATTGAAGTTACTTATTTGCCGGTAGGGAAGAACGGCGCAGTAAATTTGGAAACTTTTAAAAAAGCGCTAAAAAACAACACTGTTTTTGTCTCTATTATGTATGTTAATTCCGAAGTTGGCAGCATCCAGCCGATCAGAGAAATCGGAGAAATTATTAAAAAAATAAATCAAGATAGGGCCGGAGAAAATAATAAAAATAAGATTTATTTTCATACCGACGCGGTGCAGGCGTTAAATTTTTTAAATTGCGGCGTTAAATATCTGGGCGTTGATTTATTATCGCTGTCCGGCCATAAAATTTACGGCCCCAAAGGCGTAGGCGTTTTAGCGGTTAAAGCCGGAACGCCGATTAGCGGCGTGCAATTAGGCGGCCATCATGAAAATAATTTAAGAAGCGGCACGCTTAATGTTCCCGGTATAGCCGGGTTGGGCGAAGCGATTAAAATTTGCGGGAAAAATAAAGAGAAAAATAATAGAAATATTCTAAAATTAAGAAATGAGTTTGTCGCTCGAGCCAGGCGCCTTATTCCCGAAATTATCATTAATACGGATATAAAAAATTCTACTCCGTCTCACGCCAATATTTCGTTTGTCGGCGCCGAGGGCGAAGCGATTTTAATCGCTTTGGATTTAGAGGGCATTGCCGTTTCTACCGGTTCGGCTTGCGCTTCGGCTAGCTTGAAAGCCTCGCCGGTGTTAAAGGCTATGGGAGTAAAAGATGAAATCGCCCACAGTACGATTAGATTTACTTTTGGAAGAAATAACACCAAGGCGGAAATAGGCGCGGTTTTAAAAATTTTACCGCCATTAATTAAAAAATTAAGGCGGATGGCGCCGAAATTATAATTATAGGCGATAATCTGATAAACATAAAAACAGGCGCTTCATTAATTTGAAGCGCCTGTTTTTATGCGCCAAGAAGTTTAGCGGAAAGGATTTATAATATTTTTTAATTCACCGGGCTTAGTTTTTTCCGCTAATTTATTGATTATAGCATTGAATTTTTCCATATTTACCGCGTTAGTGGCCACCTTTTCCTTAAGGATTATAATTTCTTTTGTTTGGGTTATGGTTTGATAAAAATTTTTATATAAAAATAGTGATATGATAATTAAAATTATTAAAGTTATAAAGATAATAACCGTAGCGGTTAAACCGGATAATTTTTTCGGAGTTAATTTTATCGGTTTTATTATTGCCATAATATTTTATTTTAATTCCAGTAAGTATCGGCGCCAATATACATATTAAGATTATTAGTTTCGCCGGAAGGCGCCGCGGCATCCTGGCCATCGGTTTTATTTTTTTCGCCGTCGGCGGTTAGGGATAATTCCAGGAGTTTAACGTTAATATAATAGCTTAAATTTTCAATATCCAAAAGATATTGCAATTGCTTGGAAAAGCCGCCTTTAGTAAAGAGCTGAAGGTTAGTTTTTTGAAAATTTTGATTTTCCGCCTTTTCCGGCGCGCTTAAGTTTATCTTTTGGCTTATTTGATTTTTATTGGCTTCATTCTCCAGGCTGGTTATAAATTCAAGCTCGCGATTTTTATTTATAAAAATTTGGTCAAGCAACTGAAGTTTGGGTTCGATTTTACTTAAATCTTCGGTTAAACGCCTTAAGCTTTGGCCTTTAATATATTTTTTTTCCAAATCTTCTCTTTGCGCTTCTATGGCGCTCCCCATAGCTTTAATTTCTTTGATAGTCGGAACGACAATAAAACAAATCAAAAATAAAATTACCAGTAAAAAACCGATCAAGCTCGCGGTGATTTTATTTTTTAAATCAAGTTTTAAATATTTATTGCCATTCATAACAAGCTTGTCAAATTTATTTTAGCATCAATTTCAAAATTAATATTTTCTTTTTCCAAGATGTTTTTAATGGGAAAATCAATATCTTTTAGAATAGATATATTTTCCATTTTTTGCTTAAAATCAAGCAGGCTATCGCGCAAGCCGGCTTTGCCTTTAATTTTTATTGTCTGCTCATCAAAATTAATTTTAAGATAATAAAGGCTGATATCTTCAGGCGTTATGTCGGCGATAGTTTTTAATAAATTTGACCAAGGGATGAAATCGCCTTGTATTTTTTCAACAAAATCTATTTTGCTGTTTATGTCTTTTACTTTATTATTATAACCCTGGTTATTTTTAGTTACCAAGGTGGTTTGATCAACAATATCATTAAATTTTATTTGAAGTATGGTTTTGGCCGCCAAAAGGATAATAGCGATAATAATAGTAAGAATAATCAAGGTTAGGTTGATTTTTTTAATAAATAAATATAGATGGCGCAGCTTTATTTCTTTTTTTAATTCCTCTGAAATGAGGTTTAGGGTAAGCATAAATTATTTTTATAATTCATCTATAAAAATTCCTCTTAAGGCCAGCCCGAAGGCGGTGGTAAAAGTAGTGGTGTAATTTTGTTTGATGGATAAATTTTTTTGCTTGCCGTCTGAGTTAAGTTTGGTCGATCCGAGGTTTAGAGTATGCTTTTCCGTAAAAATTTCATCAAATTTATTTTTTGCCTCGGATAAATTAGCCAAAGCGTCAGCCAGCTTGACCTCAAGGGAAAATTCCTTGCTGATAATTTTTTCCAAGTTCGGTATATTGGCGCCGCCGCCGCAGAGCAAGATTTTATTTAACGGTCCGCGCTGGTGAAAATAATTTTCATAAAACGACATCGCTTCTTTTATTTTTTCCGTTAAATCCTTAAGGGTATCGGCCAGTATGTCTTTTATCACCCCATTGGCTTTATTTTCGTCCAGTCCGCAGATAATTTTTGCTTTTTCAGCCTGCTCTTCGGTTAAGTTTAAGGTTTGTGAAATTTTAGCGGTGATTTCTTCTCCGGATATAGGCATGCTAACGGTAAAAAGAACGGTATTGCCGGAGTAAAATATCATGCAAGTATGGTTGGCGCCAATATCGATTATGCCGTAATTAAGGTTAGCGTTTGTTTTAGCCTTGTTTCCAATCATTGTCGGCTTTAAATTTAAAGTTTCTTCTTTAAGCAGGCAGCGGCAAATTGATATAGGTTCAATTTCAAGCGCGACAGGCGATAATTTAGCCTCATCAAGCATTTCCGTGTATTGGTTAACTATATTTTTTGGCGCGGCGCCGATTAAAACGAAATATTTATCAGCCAGTTCCTCGCTAACCTGCCAATCATAATAAATTTCGTTAAGCGACATAGGCACATGTTTTTCAATTTCTTGGCCGATAATGTCAGCCAGGGCATTTGGTGATTTTTGCACCTCAATTAGCTTAATAAATGTTTTTGATTCGGGCAGGCAGGCAACCACTTCTTCGGAGCTGATTTTTCCGTATACGGGATTGGAAATTATTTTTTTGATCGCTTTAATAAGCTCAACCTTATTTTTTATTTCTCCGTTGACAATAATGCCTTTGGCCAAATTAAATTTGCCTAAAGCTTGAATTTTTATTTTATCTCGGCGTTTGTCAAGCTGGACTAATTTTAGGGACAAGTCGGAAATGTCTAAACCGATTGGGCTGGTTGAGTTGTTGTTTAATATCATACTTTTTCGTTTTAGCGAAAAATATCTATTTTTTTAACGAGATGGTTTTTTAACTACCTAATTTATTATATCATATAATGCCGGTAATTAATATTCTTCTTCCCAATGTTCAACAGTTATAATCGGAGAAAATTCAGTCGCGCCTAAAGCCTCGCTTAAATATTGGTTATTCATGGTTACGTTTATCGGCTGCCAAATGCTGGTCATGGTTAATTTGCGCCCGATTAAGCCGCCGATAATATTAAATTCTCGGGGCAGGCTTAAGGTTTTAAATTCGTCGCTGGCATAAACCGCCCCGTTAACGTTTACTTCGCCGGTACAAGGGTCAAAATTTATTTTTCTTTTGGCGAATAAACCGGAGGCTATTCCCGAGGCATGGTTTACCGTGATATCGTTTTGTCCGCACTGAAACAGGCAGCCGATAGAAAATTTTCCGATATTTATATCTCGGCTTGATACTAAAAGGCCGTTAACAGTTATTTTGCGGTCGCATTTTAAT
>JACQYU010000047.1:5760-6280 GCA_016208065.1 Candidatus Falkowiibacteriota bacterium
AATATCCCCGTCCACATAGGTAATTGGCCCGGTTAAGGTTAAATTTTGGTTAGCCGCGATTAAATTATCAAATTGATTTTTAGTATAAACCGCCGTAGCTCTATTTTTTAGCGAATTGGGGCTGCTAGAGTCAAAATCAACCGCCGGCATGGCGATGGGTGAAGCGGCCGGGGGGTAATAATTTTTGGAGTGTATGGCTCCGCCGACATTAACGGTTGAAAAAGAGCTTTTATTGAAATTATTTACGGCGTTTAAATTTTCATCTATATTGACCGTGCTGATTAGATTAACAATAACATTTATGTTTGAGTGCAAGCTGCCGTCAATGACATTAATTAAGCTGGCGGTTATATTAACATCCCCATCGGCGTAGCCGGCATTATCCTGTACCCCGCTTTGCCCGATAGCCCGGTAAACATAAGTTTTTACTATGCGCTGGCTGGTTTTACCGTTGCCGATGTTTATCGTTCCGGTAGAAGTAATTACGCCGTGGGCCAATCCGCTGTTGGATATGGTTACC
>JACQYU010000048.1:0-4832 GCA_016208065.1 Candidatus Falkowiibacteriota bacterium
ATTATTCAAATAGATCAAGAAAATAATATTTTATATGTCAGCGGAGCGGTCCCGGGCGCAAGGAATGGTTTAATTACGATATGCGGCGACGGCGAGCTAAAAATTTTTCAGCCGACCGCGGAAAAAGCAGAAGAGGCTAAATCGGTTGAGGCGGCCGAAACTGGTTCGGAACCGAAGACTGATGAAGCCGTAGCGGTTAAGGCTACGGCAGAAAATAATCAGCCGGTAATCATAGAAGCGCCGGGCAAGGCGTAAATCACAATATTTTAAAGTTATATATTATGTCAATTAAGATAAAAGTTTATAACCAAAACGCTGAATCAGCCGGAGAAATAGAGCTTTCGCCAAAAGTTTTTGGTATGAAAATTAACAATGATTTAATACATCAGGCAGTAATAACCCAGATGGCTAATGAAAGACAGCCTATCGCCCATACTAAAGATAGAAGCGAAGTAAGAGGCGGCGGCAGAAAACCATGGCGCCAAAAAGGCACCGGCCGGGCGCGTCATGGTTCAAGCCGATCTCCGATTTGGATTGGCGGCGGCGTAACTTTCGGGCCAAGAAATGACAGAAATTTTAAGAAGAGAATTAATAAAAAAATGAAGCAAAATGCCATGTTAATGGTTTTATCCGATAAAGCGGCTAGCGATAATTTCATAATTTTGGATAAATTGGAAGCAGCCGAATTTAAGACCAAGGCTTTTAATAAAATTATCAGTGGTTTTGAAAATAAAATTTTAAAATCAGTTAAAGAAGCAAATACTGTTGCCAAAAAGAAAAAGGCCAAAAGAAGCTTTTTGATAATTGTTGATAAGGGCGATGAAAAATTAAACTGCTCAGCTAGAAATTTAACCGGCATTAAATTAATAAACATAGAAAATATTAATATAGTTGATTTGCTTAAATACAAGAATCTGACGATAACTAAAAGTGTAGTGGCAAAGTTAGAGGAAAGATATAAATAGAATTTTTAATGCATTAATTTTTAAAAATTAAAAATTATAAAATTTAAAAATTGTCTAATATGGGTTTATTTAATAAAAAAATCGAAGTTAAGAAACAATCGGCGATTAAGGCGGCTAAGGTTAATAACGCTAACGGCTCTGTTAAGGCAGACGCGGAAGCTAAAAGCATGAAAGATTTGTATGTTAAAGGTGAAACTCAAAGAGCCAAAGCAATGGCTAAAACAGGCGAGAAGAAATTAATTTATGGCGATGCTTATAAAACAATTATGAAGCCGCTAGTCACGGAGAAAGTAAGCGGTTTAAGCGTCTTAAATAAATATGTTTTTGCCGTAGCCAAGAATGCTAATAAAATAGAAGTGGCCAAGGCGATTAAGGAAATTTACGGCATTAAACCGGTTGGCGTAAACGTAATAAGAATGAGCGGTAAAAAAGCGCGTTACGGCCGGATTAGCGGACGGAGAAAAAAATAGAAAAAAGCTATCGTGACCTTGCCTAAAGGTGAAACGATTAAGATTTACGAAGGCGTTTAAATAAATATTATATGGGAATAAAAACAGTAAAACCTACATCACCGGGCAGAAGATCGGCTACTTTCGATGATTTTTTTGATATTACTAAAACCGAACCGGAAAAAAGCTTGATTATTATAAAAAAAGGCCAAGCCGGCAGAAATAACCAAGGTAAAATTACGGTGAGGCATCAGGGCGGCGGCGTTAAAAGATATATTAGGCAAATTGATTTTAAAAGGGATAAATTTGATATTCCGGGAAAAATCATGTCTATTGAATATGATCCTAATCGTGGCGCTCGAATTGGCTTAGTAAATTATAAAGATGGGGCAAAAAGATATATTATTATGCCCTTAGGCCTAAAAGTTGGCGATGAAATATTAAGTTCAAAAAATCAAATTGAGATAAAGATCGGCAATGCCATGCCTATTAAATTTATTTTACCCGGCATAGAAGTTAATAATATAGAACTAGAGCCAGGCCGAGGAGCTAAAATTTGTCGAGCCGCCGGCGATTTGGTTTTTGTTATGGGTATTTTAGGCAATCATGCGCAGATTAAGATGCCTTCGGGGGAAATTAGATTGGTTAATAAAGATTGTCTTTGTACTGTCGGCCAGGTTTCTAATCCGGACAGAAGGCATATTACCATAGGTCGAGCCGGACGGCAGAGGCTCTTAGGCATTAGGCCGACGGTTAGGGGCACGGCTATGAATCCGGTTGATCATCCTCATGGCGGCGGCGAAGGCAAACAATCTATCGGTTTAAGGCATCCAAAAACAAGATGGGGCAAGCCGGCCATGGGCGTTAAAACCAGGAAAAATAAAAAAAGATCAAACAGATTAATTGTACAGAGGAGAAAAAATAATAAATAATATATGTCTAGATCACTTAAAAAAGGGCCATACGTTAACGAAAGATTGTTAAAAAAAATAAAAGCCTTGCGCCCCGGGGATAAAACCATAATTAAAGTTTGGGATAGGGCTTGTACGATTACGCCGGAGATGGTAGGCTTTACAATTGGCGTGCATAACGGTAAACAGCATACCCCGGTATTTATAGTGGAAAATATGGTTGGACATAAATTAGGAGAATTCTCACCTACCAGAAAATTTGTCAGCCATGGCGGCAAGATGGCTAAAGATCAGGCTAAAGCCGTTCCGACAGCTCCGGTTGCTGCGGCGCCCAGGGCGGGAAAATAAGCTACCCCGAGAATCTGTAAACCTGCCTGCCGGCAGACAGGTCCGCTACGAATATCACGAATAGAATTTGCAGTATTTGTAGCCGATTCGTAGATTTGCAGGATAAGTAGTAGCTATAAATAACTAATTATAAAGCTAACATGGAAGTTAAAGCAAAAGCAAAATTTATTAGAATGTCGCCGACCAAGATACGCCTGGTAGCTAATCTTATTAGAAAGATGCCGGTTGAGAAGGCGTTGAATCAGTTGCAGTTTATTAATAAGCTGGCTAGCGGTCCGGTTGCTACTTTGATTAAATCAGCCATGGCTAACGCTGAACATAATTTTGAATTGGAAAAAGACAATTTATTTATAAAAGAATTGACGGTTGACGAAGGCCCTACTTTAAAACGCTCAATGCCTCGGGCGCACGGCCGGGCTACGCCGATCAGAAAAAAAACTAGCCATATTAATTTAGTTTTAGGAGAAATTAAGGTTTCAGGCGTTGTTAAGGCAAAAAAGCAAATTATTGCCGCGCCGGTAAAACTTGAAGCCCAGCCTAAAAAAGAAGGCGCGGTTAAACTAAAAGAATCGGTAAAAGCGGAAACTATTGAACCTAAAGATGATGCCACTAAAGAAAAAGGCAAGGTTACAGTTGATCCGAGGATGGAGGGTCGGGGCGGACACGCTAAAATTGAAGGCGGTAAAGGCTTTACCACTAAAATATTCAGACGCAAGTCAGGCTAAAAGATTAATTAACAATTTCAAATTACGAATTACAAATTATAAAATATTAAATTAATCCGTAGGGAATAATTAGCAATCGAATCAATATGGGACATAAAGTAAATCCAAAAGTTATCAGATTAAATATTACCAGGACCTGGCCGTCCAAGTGGTTTAGTACTGGAAAAAATATGATTAAATATTTGGAGCAGGACGTTAGAATAAGAAAATTTTTATTTGCTGAATTGCGCGAAGCCGGGCTGGACAGGGTTGAAATAGATAGAAGCGGCCATAAAATTACGGTTGGAATTTTTACCGCCAAGCCGGGTATTATTATCGGACGCGGCGGTAGCGGAGCCGGAGATTTAAAGAAGAAATTACATGATAAATTTTTAAAGAATTTCAGGTTAGCTGATATAAATTTAAATATTACGGAATTTGACAGGCCTAATTTAAGCAGTATGATTATCGCCCAAGCCATGGCGATTGATATTGAGAAAAGAATGCCGTTTAGAAGAGTTATGAAGCAAGCGATAAACAAGGTTGAGCGAGCCGGAGCTTTAGGAGTTAAAGCCGTGGTTAGCGGCCGGCTTAATGGCTCAGAAATTGCTCGTACGGAGATGCTGACCTCCGGCAAGGTTCCTCTGCATACTTTAAGGGCTGATATTGATTTTGCCAAAACTACGGCCAGAACTACTTATGGAGCTATTGGCATAAAATTTTGGATATATAAAGGAGATATTTTTAAAAAAAAGGAAACCGGTAAAGGTGAAATCGTAGGGGAGGGAAAATAATATGTTAATGCCAAAAAAAACAAAATGGAGAAAAATGCATAAACGAAAAAGGGGTGGGAAAGCTACCCGTATGATTAGCGTAAGTTTTGGCGATTACGGATTAAAAAGCTTAGAGGCTTGCTGGGTTTCTTCAAGACAAATTGAGGCCGCCAGAAAGGTTCTAACTAAGTATATTAAAAAAGGCGGAAAAATTTGGATTAGAATTTTTCCTGACAAATCGGTTACTGCCAAAGGTGGAGAAATTCCAATGGGCAAAGGCAAGGGCGCTGTCGACCATTATGTAGCCGTAGTTAAGCCGGGCATGATAATGTTTGAAATGACCGGTGTTAATGAATCTGAAGCCAAGGAAGCAATGAAAATGGCCGCTTATAAATTGCCGGTTAAATGCAAATATATAACTAAGTTATAAATATGGATTTTAAAGAATTAAAAAATAAAACCGAAAAAGAATTAAGGCAATTTTTAGCCGAATCTCGCGATAAATTAAGGGATTTGCGTTTTAAAGATGCTAATAAACAATTAAAGAATGTTAGGGAAATCAGAGATATAAAAAAAATAATTGCTAGGGTTCTAACCTTATTAAACAAGAAAAATTAATTATATGGCCGATATTAAGAAAAATAATTTTAAGAAAGAAGTTATTGAGAGAAAGTTTAGCGGC
>JACQYU010000048.1:4947-7603 GCA_016208065.1 Candidatus Falkowiibacteriota bacterium
TGAATCGGTAAAAATCCATCCGATGTATAAAAAGAGATATAAAGTGAATAAAAAGTATAAAGTTCATGATGAAAAAAATTTATATAAAATCGGGGATAAGATTAATTTTGTTGAATGCCGCCCTTTAAGCAAAGAGAAGAGATGGCGCGTGATATATTAAAATACATATATGATACAAGTGCAAACAATAGTAAAAGTTGCAGACAATAGCGGGGCTAAAAGCGTCATGTGCATTAGGGTGCTCGGCGGTTATAAAAAACGTTATGCTCATGTCGGAGAAATAATTACTGCCGCGGTTAAAGAGGCTGTGCCGCACGCCGCTATTAAAAAAGGCGATGTGGTGCACGCCGTAATTGTAATAACTAAAAAAGAAACCAGGCGGCCTGACGGTGTGTATGTGCGTTTTGATGAAAATGCTTGCGTTATCATAGATAAAGAGAAAAAAGAGCCTAAAGGCACAAGAATCTTTGGGCCGGTGGCGCGTGAACTTAAGCAGCTAGGGTTTATGAAAATCGCTTCGCTAGCGCCGGAAGTATTGTAATATAAAGTAAAAATTAATTTATGAAAATAAAAAAGGGCGACAAAATAAAAATGTTAGCGGGAAAAGATAAAGGTAAAATCGGTAAAGTTTTGCAGGTTTTTGAATCGGCTAATCGAGCCAGCATTGAAGGTTTGAATCTTTTAATTAAACATATGCGGCCAAGGAAGCAGGGCGAAAAAGGACAAAGGATAGAATTTCCGACGCCTATTAATTTATCAAATGTTATTTTAGTTTGTCCAAAATGCGATAAACCGACCAGGATTGCTTATAAATATTTAGAAGTGATGAAAAACGATGTTAAGCGAAAGAAAAAAGTTAGAGTTTGTAAAAAATGTAAACAGGGAATAGATTAAGAAATGCGAAAAAACGAAATGATTCGTTAAATTAGTGTTTATTATATGAGCTTAAGAGAAAAATATAAAAAAGAAATAGTAAAAAAAATGGCTGATAAGTTCGGCTATAAGAATTTGTTGGCCGTACCCAGGCTCGCAAAGGTGGTTATTAATTCCGGTGTGGGCAGAAACGCCAAAGATAAGAATTTTATAGACGGGGTGGTTAGCAGTCTTGAGAGAATTAGCGGACAGAAACCGATTTCAACTAAATCTAAACAATCAATTTCCGCTTTTAAAACCAGAAAAGGCATGATTATAGGAGTAGCTGTAACTTTACGCGGCCGGAGGATGTTTGATTTTACGGAAAAATTAATTAATATAACTTTTCCGAGAATCAGAGATTTTAGAGGCATTAGCGCAAAACAGGTAGATAACCATGGCAATTTAGCGGTAGGTTTTAAGGAACATATCGCCTTTCCGGAAATTAAGGCTGATGAGGTTGATAATATTCATGGTTTGCAAATCTGCCTTTCCACAACCGCCAAAACTTATGAAGAAGGCCTGGAATTATTTAAATTAATGGGTTTTCCCTTTAAGCGCGAATAAAATAATTCGTATTTATTCGTTAATTTTATGTATATTATATGGCAAGAACAGCATTGATAGTAAAATCAAAAAAGACGCCGAAATTTTCTACGCGAATTGTCAGACGCTGCTGGCGTTGCGGCCGCAATCATGGTTTTATGAGAGATTTTGGCCTTTGCCGTATTTGTTTTAGAGAATTAGCCTCAAATACTGATATACCCGGGCTAACTAAATCAAGCTGGTAATAAAAATAATTTTGCATTTTGATTTTTAAATTTTAAATTATATATGACGGATCCAATAGCAGATATGCTCACAAGAATAAGAAATGCTCAAGCCGTGAATATTCAAACGGTTGTTTTGCCTATGAGTAAAATAAAGCATGGCATCGCAAAAATATTAGAGGCCGGTAGTTGGGTTGAAAAAGTTGAAATTATTAAAACTAGCGGCAAAAAGAATTCAAGTTCAATTTTTAATGAAATCAAGATTGATTTAAAATATAAAAATGGCCGGCCGGCAATAACTTCTTTAAAGAAAATAAGCACGCCGGGCCGCAGAGTTTACGCTAATAAAAATGAATTGCCAAGAGTTTTAAATAATTTAGGCATAGCGATTATTTCTACGCCGCGCGGCTTGATGACCAATAAAGAGGCTAAAAAGCAGGGTGTCGGCGGAGAAGTAATCTGTGAAATATATTAAACCCACGAATCTACAAATTCGCTACGAATTATAAGCATCCGTAAATTTGTAGTAGATTTGTAGATTTGTGGGAGAATTAAGAATTTAAAATAACAAAAATATGTCTAGGTTAGGAAAACTGCCAATTGAATTGCCAACCGGAACTCAAGCTAAGCTTGAGAAGGGTTTTATGGTTGTTAAAGGGCCGAAGGGCGAGCTTAAAACTAAAATGCATGAAATTATAAAGACGGAAATAACCGACAAAGAAATTAATTTATCCATTGACGACCAAACTATCGGCAAGAATAAGGCTTTATGGGGGCTGTTTAGAAGTTTGATAAAAAATATGGTAGTCGGGGTTAACGAAGCCTATACTAAAAAATTAGAAATTAACGGCGTTGGCTATAAAGCGGCGGTTAGCGGCAATAAATTAACTTTAAACGTCGGCTATTCGCATCCGGTAATTTACGAATTGCCTGACGGCATAAAGGCTGAAGTCCAAGCTAATATTATTATTATC
>JACQYU010000048.1:7649-13706 GCA_016208065.1 Candidatus Falkowiibacteriota bacterium
ATTAGAAAAATTAGAAAGCCGGAGCCTTATAAAGGCAAGGGTATTAAATATAGCGACGAAATATTAAGGCGCAAGGCAGGCAAGACCGCCGGCAAAGCTGAAAAGTAAAATCTCGCAACTTGTAGCTCGAAACTTATAACTCAAAATGCAATAATTTAATTTGAGTCATGAGATACGAGTTATGAGATACGAGACACGAGATTTATATGGATATAAATAAAATTAAACAAAATAAAAGATTTAGGCGCAAAGGCAGGGTTAGGGCGAAAGTTAATGGAACTGCCGCTTGCCCAAGGCTAAGCGTTTTTAGGTCTAATCGGGGAATTTACGCCCAGATTATTAATGACGAAATCGGCAAAACTTTAGTTGCTGTTAGCGCCGGAGAAGTAAAAACAACAGGCAAAAAGATTGACGTAAGCTTAGAATTAGGAAAATTAATCGCTTCTAAAGCTAAGGCTAAGGATATTAATCAGGTAGTCTTTGACCGCAATGGTTATAAATATCATGGCCGAATAAAGGCTTTAGCCGAAGGTGCTCGCGAGGGCGGCTTAAAATTTTAGCTTAGAGAGTTAATAAATTTAACAGCGAATATACAAATAATATAATGTAAAATATGGAAGAAGAAAAACAACAACAAGAAGAAGTTATTGATAATCAAACGGCGCCGGTGGCGGAGGCTAAGGTTAACAATGCTGCGCCGCCGCAAACGGTTGAGGGTAGAAATAATAGTGGTTTTAATGACCGGAAAAGAAATTTTAAAGGCAAAAGGGTTGGCGGCCGCGGCAGAGACAACGGTATGCCGGAAGAATTTGAGCAAAAAATGATAGATATTGCCAGAGTAACCCGCGTTATGGCCGGAGGCAAAAGAATGCGCTTTAGGGCTTGTGTGGCTATTGGCAATAAAAAAGGCAGAGTCGCTATCGGTCTGGCCAAAGGCGCCGATGTTACCGGAGCCGTGACTAAAGCCGTTAATAAAGCTAAAAAAGATTTTATTGATATTCCGATTATCAATGAAACTATTCCCCATGAAGTTTATCAGAAAGTCGGCGCGGCTAAAATTTTATTTAAACCGGCTAAAAAGGGCAGAGGCATTATCGCTGGCGGCGCCGTTAGGATATTGCTTGAGCTTTCCGGCATAAAAAATATTACTTGTAAAATATTAGGTACCGGCAATAAAGTTAATAATGTAAAATGCACGATTGAAGCTTTAAAAAATTTAAAAAAACCGGTTAAGCATGAGAATAAGCATGAAAATAAACATAATCATGCTCAAGGGCAGGATTTAAAATAAAAATATGTCTTTATCACTTTCCACAATCAGGCCGGCTCGCGGCTCGGCCAGAAATAAAAAAAGAATCGGCAGAGGCAATGCTTCGGGCCATGGTTCTTATAGCACTCGCGGGCAAAAGGGCCAAAGATCAAGAAGCGGTGGCAGAAATAAATTAAGGAGATTGGGCTTTAAACAAATTCTGGCCGCTACGCCAAAGAATAGAGGTTTTAAATCAACTAATCCTAAAAATCAGGTGGTTAACCTTAAGGATATAAATGAAAATTTTTCTACAGGGGCTAAAATTAGTCCGGCCAGTTTATTTAAAGCCGGCTTAATCGGCACCGCTCATAAAAAAATAAAAATTTTAGGACAAGGCCGATTAAATTTAAAAAATTTGGAATTCGAAGGAGTTAAGGCAAGCGATAGCGTTAAACTGCAAATCGAAAAGATGGATGGCAAGATGATATAATTGTTTTAATAATTTAACAGCCTCTGGATTCCCGCCTGCCTACCGGACAGGCAGGCCTGCGCGGGAATGACAGAGAGGGATTATTATGTACGATAAGCTAATACAAATTTGGAAAGCGCGCGATTTACGCAATAGCATATTATTTGTCTTTGCCATGCTGGCTATTTTTCGTTTGGCCGCCCATATTCCGGTTCCCGGAGTTGATACTCAGGCACTTAAAGATTTTTTTGCCTCTAATCAAATATTGGGTTTAATGAACATATTCGCCGGCGGCGGCATGACCAATTTTTCCATCGTTATGATGGGCGTTGGGCCGTATATTACTTCATCAATTATTTTTAAGCTTCTAGCCATGATTATACCGAAACTGGAAGAGATGAACAAAGAAGAGGCCGGACGCCAGAAAGTTAATATGTGGACTCGCTGGATGACCGTGCCTTTGGCCGTGCTTGAAGCTTATGGCATGATTACTTTGCTTCGCCGGTCATCTCACTTGATTTTAGGGGATATCAGCGCCTTTAATTTATTCACTATGATTGTCACCGTGGCCGCCGGTACGGTTTTTTTAATGTGGCTGGGCGAATTAATGACGGAAAAGAAAGTCGGCAACGGAATTTCATTGCTTATTTTTGCCGGCATCGTTTCAGGATTGCTCCAAACGGCTCAGCAGGTAATAGTTACTTTTGATCCGTCAAAATTATATGTTATTTTAGGTTTTTTGGCCATCGCTATAATAACCATAGTCGGCGTAGTCATAGTTAATGAGGGCCAGCGCAATGTGCCTGTGCAATACGCCAGGCAGATTAGGGGCAATAGGATGTTTGGCGGCACCTCAACCCATCTGCCGCTTCGAGTTAATATGGCCGGTGTAATTCCCATTATATTCGCCATTTCCGTGGTGATTTTTCCGCCCATGATCGCCCAATTTTTTATACACGCGCGCACGGCTTTTATCGCTAACGCGGCCCATTGGACCATTGATTTTTTTCAAAACCAATTAGTCTACGCGATTTTATACTTTTTATTGGTGTTTGCTTTTACTTATTTTTATACCGAAGTTATTTTTCATCCGACACAGATCGCGGAAAATTTACAAAAGCAAGGCGGTTTTATTCCGGGCATTAGGCCGGGCCGACATACTAGCGAATATTTAGCCAATACTACGCATAAAATAATATTTGTCGGCGCTTTATTTTTAGGCATTATCGCCATCCTGCCTTTAATTTTAAGATATTTTACCGGCATCCAATCTTTGACTATCGGCGGCACATCCCTCTTAATCGTAGTTTCCGTGGTTATTGAAACTGTTAAACAAATTGAGTCGCAGTTGACTATGAGAGAATATGAAGGAATGTAGATCAATTACCAATTAATAATTGCGAATTACGAATAAAAATCCCATGCTATTGGGGTTTTTTGTTTGATTAATTTGTGATATAATAATAAATAATATGGGCTTGTTTTCAATTATTATTATTGTTGTCGGCTTATGTTTGTTTGAAGTGATTTCAAGCATTGATAATGCCATTATAAACGCTGAAGTCCTTTCAACCATGGGAGTTAAAGCGCGGCGTTGGTTTTTGCTTTGGGGAATAATTATCGCGGTTTTTTTAATCAGGGGGTTATTGCCTTGGCTTATAGTTTGGCTGGCCACGCCAGGCCTTGGGCCAATAGAGGCTTTAACCGCGACTTTTTCTAGCGATCTCAAGGTAATTGAGGCCGTGGAAAAATCAGCACCCATGCTTTTAATCGGCGGCGGCGTATTTTTAATATTCTTATTTTTTCATTGGCTGTTTTTAGAATCAAAAAATTTTGGTTTACGGGGAGAAAAATTTTTTTATAAAAATGGCGTCTGGTTTTATTCGGTTGTCTCTATAATTTTAGCTATTATAGTTTGGCTAGCTTTAGGAAAAAATCCCCTAATGGCCTTTGGCGCGGTGGTTGGCTCAACCGCTTTTTTTATTACCCACGGCTTTAAGCAAAATGCCGAACAGAGGGAAAAGGATTTAACCAATAAAAGCCTGTCTGATTTAAGCAAAATATTTTATCTTGAAGTTATAGACGCGACCTTTTCCATTGATGGAGTTTTAGGAGCTTTTGCTTTTACTTTGTCCGTACCCTTAATTTTATTCGGCAACGGCATCGGCGCTTTAGTAGTGCGCCAACTTACTATGGGCAATATCGAAAGAATAAAAAAATACGCTTATTTAAAAAACGGCGCCATGTATTCAATTCTTTTTTTAGGTATAATTATGCTGCTGGACAGTTTTGGCTTTCACATACCTAGCTGGCTGTCGCCGGTTGTAACTTTTGCCGTGGTAATTTATTTTTTTCAGAAATCCAGATTGGAAAACTGCCGGGCCAATAATTAAGTAAAATAAAATTATTTTTATAAACCATATGGCGCAAAAATTAGGCGAATGGGGGCTGAAAAAAAAGATTACGGTTAATAAGCTGAAAAAAGTCGGCGGCATTTATTTTAGGCCAAACAAAAGCGGAACAAAAATCGCTAGCGGCCTCCAACGGGGAGCGATTTTAAAAAAAACTTTAATTGAGGTTGCTAAAGGAAAAACGCCATATGCTTTTAACAGGGAATTACAGTTTAAATATGGCATTGCCGGCTCGCAAGCCAACAAAAGAAAAGATATAATTGGCTTGGTCCAAGGAGAAAAAAAGAATGGTTTAACCCAAGAGCAGATTAAAAGAAATTTAAATCGCGCCAAACGCGAAAGGATAAACGAAGCTGAAATTTTAGATAAAAATGAAAATTATAATAAACCCTGCATTGGCATTAGCAACATAAAATCGCGCGGTTTTACGGAAAAGTCAGCTTCCAACATAAAAGAAACCGGGATTGCGCCGGGATTCGCCGGAAATTATAAAAATAGCAAATTGCCGGATAATTCAGCGCCAAAAATACCAGCAGCCGGAATTAAGCCATTAGGCTTATAAAATAAAAATTTTAAAATTTGTTATTAATAAATTATGTCTAAAAAAATTATCATTTTTTTTGGTCCGCCCGGATCTGGCAAAGGCACCCAGGCAGGTATGCTCGCAAGAATTACCGATTGGAAAAAAATTTCCACCGGTGATTTATTTCGCGCTGAAATTTTAGCCGGGACTAAAATTGGAAAAGTAGCCGATAAATATACTAAGGTCGGTAAGTTAGTGCCGGACAAGATAACTTTGAATTTAGTTGAAAAAAGCTTAAAACAAAAAGCCTTGGGTTTTATTTTTGACGGTTTTCCCAGAAATCGGCAGCAGTTAAAGGATTTATTAGTTATTTTTAAGAAGGCGCTTAAAAAGAATGATCAAATTTACGCTATTGAGGTGGCTGTTAGCGACAAAGAAGTTAAACAGCGCTTAAGCCAGCGCCGTATGTGCGCTTGCGGCAAGGTTTATCATTTAGTTTATAATCCACCGATTAATGGTGGAGTTTGCGATATCTGCGGCGCTAAACTTTTTATAAGAAATGACGACAAGCCAAAAGTAATTGCCCATAGGCTAAAGCTTTATCACGACGAGAGCAAATATATGCTTGGCTATTGGCAAAAACAAAATAAACTTATAAAAATTGGCGGCGAGCAGTCAATAAAGAAAATTCATGAAGAAATTATGGAGAAGTTAAAAGGGTTAAAATTAATTTAGATTATGATTACTCTTAAAAAAGACAATGAAATAGCGTTGCTTAGGCAGGGCGGAAAAATTTTAGGACAAATATTAAAACAATTGATAGCCGAAGTAAAGCCGGGAGCAACTACGGGCCATTTGGAGCAAATGGCCAATTTTTTAATTAAAAAAGCCGGTGGCCGGCCTTCTTTTAAAGGCTTTAAGGCCGATAAGAAAGATAAGCCTTATCCAACGGCTTTGTGCGCTTGTATAAATGACGAGGTGGTGCACGCTCCCTCTTTGCCATCCAGAGAATTAAAGTCCGGCGATATTATCAATATTGATGTAGGTATGGAATTTCCCGCCTATGCCGAAGCTCCGGCGGGTAAGCCTTTTGTTAAAGGGGGTTATTATACAGATATGGCGGCGACCGTGGCCGTAGGCAAAGCCAGTCGAGAGGCGCAAAAATTAATCAGGGTGGCAAAACAGGCGCTAGTCTTAGGCATAAAACAGGTCAGGCCGGGCAATAGCTTAAACAATATCGGCAAAGCGATTGAGCAATACGTTAAAGCTAATAATTTTTCTATCGTGCGCGATTTAGTCGGCCATGGCGTTGGTTATGATTTACATGAAGATCCGCAAATACCCAATTATGATTTGGACTGCAATAAAAAAATAATTTTAAAGCCGGGCATGGTTTTAGCCATTG
>JACQYU010000049.1 GCA_016208065.1 Candidatus Falkowiibacteriota bacterium
TTTTATTCCTTGATAAATTTTAGTCGGCCTAATTTCAAACCCCTTGAAAAGAGTTTTTCTTTTACCCTCTTCGTCCGGCTTGCCGTATTCAATTCCTAAAGCAAATTTCCTGCCGGCCCAGCCGCCGACCCCCATAGCTCCCTTGCCTAATAGCATAGGCGATTTTTTCGCCCAAGCCATGCCTTTGCCCGCAATATTGCCGGCCGCCCCGCCCATCTGCTGCGCCATCATTAAACCACCGATTAATAAACAACAGCTAACAATAAATTTTGTTAAATTATCTTTAGATCCAGCAGTAGTTAATGCTGCGCTTACAGTAACTTCCGAGGTATTACTAGTACTATTTTTATAACCACCGAAATTAGCATAATCAATTTGCCCGACAGTGACTAAAGATAGCCATAGAAAAAAAGCTAAAATCGGACCAATAATTAAATTTTTAGTAAATTGATCCATCCATTGTGAAGCATATTTAGCTCCAGCTGGTATAGCCATGGCTAAAAATGCTAACGGCGATAAAATTATTAAAATCCAAAGCATAACTATTCTAAAAGCCAATATAATCGTAAACACGCCGATAATTATGCCCGCAATTATTAATATCATTAAGCCTAAAAGCAACGAGCCAAATACGGATAATCCGCTGACGTTTTTATCAACAACTAAATTTGGAATATTAGATATTTCAAAAATTTTACCAAGGCCGAAAGCATCAAATAAATTTCCGGCGCCGGTAGCGGCAAAACCGTTAACAAAAGTCAGCATAATTACCTGGGCAAAATCAATCGCCAGGCCGCAGATGGTTTTGGAAAAATTTATTAAAACCGCCATAATTAAAAGTTTTGGCAAATTCTTTTTCCATGAATAGCTTTCAATTCTTAAAATAGTGGCGAAAGCGATTACTAATAAAATAAGAATGAAAAACATATTGCAGATATCTCTGACAATTGGCCAACCTACCTTAACTACATTATTATCAATAAAAGTGCTATATTGGGCAACCGACAATAAAATATCCGTAATAACCGTTATAATCTGCCCAACAAACCAGGCTATACCCTGAATAATTGCTCCCATAATCAAGTATAAGCCCCATGACGCGACATTAGCTGTGCCACCCAATAGCTCAGTAACTATGTTGGCCTTTGCGTAATTAAAATAGAAAAACACGGCAAAACAAACTATTAATAAAATAATTATGCGCTGATTAATTCTTTTTTTAAATAAATTTTTCCAAAACCATCTGCGGCCTTACTAGCGATAGTATTAAAACGATTATAAAATTTTTAAACTTTCCTTCATTAATTTCTTCCCTTAAATGGAAACCTAATTGTACGCCCTGCTCTACGGTATTAATTTCCGTTGCTATAGCCTCTAATCCTAATTTTTTTAAAACACTACGGGTAATTCGCCTTTTAACTTCAGATATGGCTATGTCTTTAGTGGCTCCTTTTAGTCCTCTACCCTCTTTAAAGGCATCTGCACCGGTAGCGGCCATCCCCATGGCCTGATAACCCTTGGAGCCTCTATAATTAGTTAGCCCTACTCCAGTGCGAGCTATTTTTAACGATTGCTTTAATTGGCTAGCATATTCTTTTTCTTCCTGTGATGTTTTATTTTGCTCCTGATCCATAAATTATATGGTTTTAATAAACTAACCGTTAATTAGCGGATCGTTATTTTTTGCTATAAATAGCTAGCCTAATAACGTCTTGCAGCCAAATTTTCGATTCTTCATTTTTTTCTAAAAAACTATTTACGCCTCCGATAATTTTTTTAAAACCGCTATTTTCTCTTTCATCCCCATCATCAATAATGCCTTTTTCAACCGAATATGATCTTATTCCGCCGGCAATATTTAAGGCCGATATTAAATTTTTTCCAGCCGGATTTTTCTCTAAATCTTTGCTTATATCTAAATTATCAATTAATTTCTGGGTGTCCGGAATAACGCCTAAAACTTTTTTTGATGTTTGGCGTAATTGCTCTAAAGTTTGTAAAAAAAATTTTCGTAATTTTTCTCTCGTTTCCATTTTAACCTCTTCTGATTTTTTATTTTGTTCAAGTAAAATATCCTCGCGCTCCTTGCTTTGTTTATCCAATAATTTTTTTATTTCTTCTTCTGCCTCAATTTGTCTGCTCTTAATA
Organism: Candidatus Falkowiibacteriota bacterium; assembly: GCA_016208065.1. Classification (GTDB taxonomy): domain Bacteria; phylum Patescibacteriota; class Patescibacteriia; order Patescibacteriales; family GWC2-42-12; genus JACPHD01. The sequence continues at coordinate 2,149 of JACQYU010000049.1, forward strand.
TAATCTTCAACTTCTCCCGGCATGTTTTCCCAAACAGAATGGCTTTGTTTTATTTCCTGTCGTGCGTTTACGGCATTCTCTTGAACATCGTCTAATAATAATTCTTCCGACTCAATTTCTTCCGACCGCGATAAAAGTTTGTTACGCTTCTCTTTCGTTATATCAAGTTGTTGTTTTTCTTTTTCCATAATTATTATTCGTTTTTTAACTTGCTAAGAATTGACTTAATTTCTGTTTTCTCGCGCTCTTTAATTTTTGCTTTTATAAATTTGCCTGTTTTATTATTTTCTCTATTAATAATATTTCTCCATTCTAAAATTTGTTTATTTTTTAAATCTAGTTTTTGTTTTATCTGTTGTAATTTTAAGATTCTATTTTTTTCTGATCCCTTAAAAAGCATCTCGTAAAAATTATTTTTTTGTTTATCGTTAAGGCAGGGCAAAACTTCCAACCAAAAAATTTTTTCCGCATCAGAAAATATTTCACTATTTTTAATTAAATCTATAATTATTAACAAATTTTTTTTCATAACATAACAATAAAAAGTTAATCGCCTCTTCACCCTTGTCCTCCGTAGCTTCAGCAAAGGAGGATCGCCTTTCTTCTCTTAGCTTTCTAGCCGCGCCGCTTTCCTCTTCTTGATTTCTTAATAATCTGCTATCTAAATTTTCCATATTTTTATACTTAATTCAGCGAGCCGATTATTTTAATTCTACAGTAATCTTTTTTGCGGACTTTTCTCGCTTATAAAATGATTGGCTCGCTTTATAAATTCCCGCGCGGTTTTTATCGCGGCTTCGGCTTCTCCGGCTGAAATAATTTCCGCGTCATAAACCGCTTGATGCCGGCACTTTCTCATCTGGTCGAACTTTTTAACCACAGGCGAATAATCTTCGCCCAATATTTCTCCGGCCGCGGCCGTCACAGTTTTATGAAAATTAATAACTTTCGGCCGATAGCCTAGGCCTGGAGCATAGCGTCGTACGCCATAGTGTAAGCGCCGACCGTATCCGCTTTTAAAAGCAACTTACTGTTATTTAAATCTACGAGCGCCCGCTTAAGCCGCCGGCCGATTTGATCGGGCTTAATGCCGCTTTCCTTTTGCAATAATCCCTCTTTAATTAAATTTTCTAAAATCTTTTTCATTGCCGATTAAAAAAACTTTTTTATTTTTAATAATATTTATAATAAACGAATTTTTTTCCGCTCTCGCTTTCTTAAAATCAGCCTCGGAAAAAAAACGATAATTTATTTCTCGCCCGATTTTCTTTTCTAATCCGCTGATTTTATCCGCGGCCCGGTCTACGGCCGAAGATTCGCCGATAATAAATAAATCTATATCGCTGTCGGCCTTATCCGTTCTGGCCGCGTATGAACCGTAAATAAAACAAAATTTTATGGCTCGTTCGCCTTTTAATATTTTTGCCAAACTGCTTTCAACGCCCACGGTTTTAGCTATAATATTTTTCAATTCATTATAAAATAAATAATTTTTATTTAATTTATAATATTTCTGCTTGCCGCTCATTCGCGATATAAAAATATTTTCTTTTTCCAGCTTAATAAGCTCCCTGGATAAATTCATCGGGTCAGCCTTGATGGTTCTTGCTAACTCGCTTAAATATAATTCCGCTCCCGGGCGGGAAAAGTAAAAAGCCAGCAAATTTGCTCTTAATTTTGATTTTAAAATATTTATCATATAGTTTATTTATACTATGATTGTAGTATAAACATACTATAATGTCAACGTTCTATGATTCATCCTTGTCATTGCGAGGAGCTTCGGCAAACGCAAATCCCTCGCTATGGCTCGGGACAAGCTTCGCAATCTCACGTATAGCTATATCTCATCAAATCTCACTACTATTACATTATAACTATTCTTTACCGTTCGTGAGATTGCCCTGCCTGCCGGCAGGCAGGCGCGC
>JACQYU010000050.1:0-750 GCA_016208065.1 Candidatus Falkowiibacteriota bacterium
ATAAACTGCTGCTCTGATTCAATTAAGGCTTTTTGGCCGTTGGAAATATAATAAACCGCCTGGCTGTCCGGTGATTTAACAAGCCTGGCTTCCGGCCAATCATTTAATTCCGCCGCGCTGATAATTTTAATATCGCTCCATTTATTGCCGTAAACCAAAAAGGCTCTGGCGCTTACGTAAGCCTTTTTTAATCCGCGCGCGTGATCTAAATAATAAACTGCCGAGCTATCAGCGGTTTTAACCTGTTTAATTTCAGGATTAATACCATAAGCCGCATCAGCGTTTTGGGCATTTATGGCTAAATAACTGATAATAATAACAGTTAAAAAAGATAATAATAACTTAGCCGCTAAAATAACGACTAACATCCTATGTCTTTTTGATTTAATAGCTTTACTTATTAATTTTTTAGCTAATTTTAGAGGATAAAACATATAATATAGGCAATAATTTAAATAACTTATTACTATATCATATATTTAGTATTATGTCAACTAATTAAAAACAAAACCGTTTGCCGGTTTAAGGCTGGTAAACGGCCAAACTAAAAAATCCTCCGACCAGGGAGGATTATAAAATAAAAAAATTAACAATAATTTTTATCAACTTAGCCCGACCTCATCAATAACTACAAGCTTTCTGCCGTCTAGAATGCCATAAAGAAATATATCGGTAATATCCCGGCGGTACTTGAATTCCTGATTTTCAAAAACCGTAAAATTAATCTCTTTGCCAAGCTCAACCTCTAAT
>JACQYU010000050.1:830-2693 GCA_016208065.1 Candidatus Falkowiibacteriota bacterium
GTCTATCAGCGAATTGGGATTATTAACAAAGATGCCGGTCAAAACCAACAATTTTACTTTGCCGATTGAATTAAGCTTGCGCACGAAATCTTTTTCATATAAAATCTGCGCTTTAACGATTAAAGCCTTAATTTCGTCAAACAAAACAAAATTGGTATTGGCGCGAAAATATTTTTTTTCTTGCCTGCCTGCCGGCGAGGCAGGTCCGCCGGAACCTTGGCGCGGCAAAGCTTGTCCCCCTAAAACTTCTTTATCTCCTTTCCCCTCTTCTTCATTTTTTATATCTGACGTCAAAATGCCGAATTTTTCTAAATTCTCCAATTCGCGGCGAACCGAATTAAGCTGCAATTTTAAATCACGCGATAATTGCCTAATATAAAATTTCTCCGCAGGATTAAGCAGAAATAATTTTAATATTTTGACCCGTGAATTTGAACCGAATAATTTTTCCAGCATATTTTACGAAATTATTTCACTAGCTTGGTTTTATTTAAAAATTTTCGTGCGAGGACTGTTTGAGCCCGAGTAATCTCGGGCGAGCTTCCCTGCCCGCAACGCCAGTAAGCCCGCCTGCCATCGCTACACTTAGGCGTTAGCGGGCACGGCTGGCTTGCGTGGCGGGCCGGGCGCGGTAGAAAACTTTTGAATAAAACCTAGCTTAATAATACTGCCGATACCCGTTATTCTCTTTTCTCTGAATTTATTGTATAATAAACTTACCATTTAGTCAAAGCTAATAATTTTTATTATTTGGTTTAATTTTATTTATATTTATGAATTATAAAATAGCCCAATTTATTTTAACGCCGGGCCAGCGCAGCGAGTTAATCCATGAAATCTATATCGCCCAGCCGGACGCCGGCAAAGAGTCTTTGGCCGGAAAACTCTTCATTTTGATTGAAATTGAATCAAAAAAAACTGATAGCCTGAAAATTATCAATTTCCTAATTAATTCTATTAACCACAGCTATTACCAAAATGAAAAAATGATCTTGCGCGAGCGAGTTTCCAGCATAAAAATCGAGCATATTTTCGAATCAGCCCTGGCTAAAACCAATAAAAAATTAGTGGAATTTCTACAAAGCGAAAAAATCAAATTAAACCCCGGCCTGGCCAATATTACTATCGGCGTAGTCCATAACGACAGTTTACATTTTTCCAGCCTGGGGAAAAATAAGGCTCTGCTTATATATAAAAGCAAAACCGAAGATAGCGCCAAATATAAATTAGCCGATATTACCGAACAAACCGATAAAGGCGAAGCGAAAAAACCCTCAAGCTTAATCAAATTATTTTCCAATGTCATAAGCGGCGCTTTGCCGCGCGGCGGCTATTTTATCTTTGCCAATGAAACATTTTCCGAATACCTTTCGGCCAAGCAAATCATCAATATCATAACCACCCTGCCTCCGGCCAGCGCGGCCGAACAAATAAAAAATACCCTTGGAAAAATCAATGCTTACGTGCCCTTTTTGGGAATTATCATAAAGAATACCGCGGGCGCGGAGAGCCAAGAAATAAAAGCCAGAGAGCCGGCCGCCTCCTCGACAAAATCTTCAATCGAAAATCTAACCGCTACCGAGGAGCAGACTGAAAAATTGCTTACCCCTTCCGGACTGATCAACGCAAAAAAATGGTCGTCTTTTTTAAGCGGCCTAGCCGGCCGCCTTGGCCCGCGGCAAACCAATAAAATCAACGGGAAAACTTTCTTGCTTAAAGATAAAATCTTTTCCGGCAAAAAAGCCGGGTTATTCTCTTTCAAAAAAACTTTTATTTTTTTAAAAGGCTCTTTTGTTTGGTTAATCGGCTTGCTAACCTACATTTTTAAAATATTGACTAACAGAGAAAAATTAGCCGATATTA
>JACQYU010000053.1 GCA_016208065.1 Candidatus Falkowiibacteriota bacterium
CCGAATATGCCGAAGCTAAAGACGAGCAAGCCTTTAACGACGGCCGAATCGGCGAATTAATGGCTTTGCTAAAAAACGTGACGGTTGTGCAAAATAACGGCGATAAGCATAAAGTCGGCATGGGTTCGCGAGTAACGGCCGCGGCCGAAGGCAAAACCAAAGAATTTATTATTGTAAGCTTTAACGAAGCCAACCCGAGTGAAGGCAAAATTTCCAATGAATCACCCCTGGGCGTGGCTTTTATCGGGAAAAAGAAAGGCGAAAAAATAACGGTTAATACGCCCCGAGGCAGCGTAGTTTACGAAATCTTAGACGTTAAATAAAACATAAGCGCCATAAAAACAAGCTCTGGAACAGGCTTGTTTTTTTATTTAAGATGATAGCAAAAACTATTTTGTAACTAAAAATAGCAAATTGCAGTAAAAATAGTTTTTATTATCATCTCTTTACTTTTTAACTGAAAAAGGTTAAAATATTAGGTATAATTTAAAAAATAATTCTTATGATAAAAATAAACGAGCGCGAGGACCGGCTTAAAAAATTAGCGGAATTAAAAGAATTGGGCATAAACCCTTATCCGGCCAAAACGGAAAAAGATAATTTTATCAATAGCGTTTTAACTGACTTTGAAAAATTAGAAAAAAATAGAGCCGAATTAAAATTAGCCGGCAGGCTAAGGGGCTTGCGCGCCCATGGCAACCTTACTTTTTCCAACCTTGAGGACTCCGGCGGAAAAATACAGCTGGCCTTTTCCAAAAAAGAAATCGGCGCGGACAGCTACAAAATTTTTTCCAAATATATTGACATCGGCGACTTTGTGCAGATTAGCGGCATGGCTTTTTTAACCCATAAAGGGGAAAAAAGCCTTATGGTTAAGGATTGGAAGATCTTAGCTAAAGCCATCCGGCCTTTGCCGGAAAAATGGCACGGCTTATCCGATGAAGAAGAGTCGCTAAGAAAACGCTATCTTGATATTTTATTTAATAAAGAAGTAAAAGATATTTTTATAAAACGCGCTAAATTTTGGCGCGCTATCCGAGATTTTTTAACTAAAAAAGATTTTTTGGAAGTTGAAACACCGGTTTTGGAAAATACGGCCGGCGGCGCCGATGCCAGGCCTTTTATAACCCATCATAACGCGCTTAACTTAGACGTTTATTTAAGAATCTCCATGGGAGAATTATGGCAAAAACGATTAATGGTCGCCGGCTTTGAAAAAACTTTTGAAATCGGCCGGCAATTCAGGAACGAGGGCATGGACGCCGAGCATCTGCAGGATTACACGCAAATGGAATTTTATTGGGCCTACGCCGATTATGAAGCCGGCATGGAATTGGTTGAAGAACTTTTTAAATATACGGCCAAGGAAACTTTTGGCGCGCTTAAATTCAAGATTAAAAATTTTGAAGTTGATTTGGGAAAAACTTGGGAGCGCTATGATTATCGGGAAACCGTTAAAAAACATACCGGAATTGATATTCTAAAAGCCGACATGAAAACAATGGAAAAAAAACTTAAAGAGCTTAAAGTTGACTATGATAAAAAAGGCTTTAATAAAACCCGCGCCATTGATAATTTATGGAAATACTGCCGCAAGCAAATCGCCGGCCCGGGCTTTTTAACCGGCGTGCCGATTGAAGTTTCGCCTTTAGCCAAACGCGATGAAAAACATCCGGAATTAAGCCAGAGATTCCAGGTAATTATTGCCGGCTCGGAATTAGGCAACGGCTACTCGGAGCAGAGAAGCAGGGGACGAGGAAGCGCAGATGTTTGACCATGAATTCGTGGAAGCTTTGGAATACGGCATGCCGCCGACTTGCGGCTTTGGCATGAGTGAGCGGGTTTTTTCATTTTTAATGGATAAGCCGGCGCGGGTTTGCCAGATTTTTCCGCTAATGCGGCCGAAAAATTAATGTCATCCCGAATACCGCTTCAGCGGTAGAGGGATCTCGACAAAGCACGATAAAATGATAATATAATTTAAAGATGAAAGAATATACTTATTATATTTATATTTTAACTAATATTAATAATAAACGATTTTATATCGGAGTTACCAGCAATCTATTAAATCGTTACTATGAACATAAAAATAAAAAAATTCCAAAAAGTTTTACCGCGAAGTATAATATTAATAAATTAGTTTATTATGAAATATTTAATGATACTAACTACGCCATCTCCAGAGAAAAAGAATTAAAAGGCTGGCGCAGAGAAAAGAAAATAAACTTAATAAAAAGCGATAACCTCATATTTAAAAATTTAATAATAGATTTTTTATAATTTACATTATTGCATTTAACGAGATCCCTCGTCGCTCATCTGCCGATTGGCAGATGAGCTCACTCGGGATGACAATAAATATGAAAACCGCCATGGCTTTCGGCGCTTTTGACCTTTTGCATCCCGGGCATAAAAGCTTTATAAAACAAGCTAAAAGATACGGTGATTATCTAATCGTAATTATCGCGCGCGACAGCACGGTTTTAAAGGTTAAAGGCAAACTGCCGAAACATAGCGAAAAACAACGCCTAGGGGCTGTTAAAGGCCTAAAATTAGCGTCTAAAGCGATTATGGGCAGTTTAATTGATAAATACGCGGCTATTAAAAAATATAAACCTGATATAATCTGTTTAGGCTATGACCAGACGCATTTTACTAAACAGCTAAAACCGGAACTTAAAAAATTAAAGCTTAAAGCCAAAATAATCAAATTAAAGCCTTTCAGGCCAGATAAATATAAAACCTCAATTTTAAAAAATAAAGTGTCATTGCGAGAAGCGCCTTTAGCCCCGGGCTTGACCCAGGGGACGAAGCAATCTCCGGTTTCATGGACAAAATAATTTTTATAGCCAACAATAAATTATTTTAACCAGAGATTGCCCTGCCTGCCGGCAGGCAGGCGCGTCGCCTGATTACAGGCTCCTCGCAATGACAAAAGCCATATGAAAATAACAATTTGCGGCAGCGTGGCCTTCAGAAAAAACATGCTTGAATGCAAAAACGAACTCAATAAAATGGGGCATGAAGGCATAATACATCAGGTAATCGAAGACTTGGCTCTTGGCAAAAATCCCGAATTAATGAAAAGGGTTGAGGAAAACCACGCTCAAGTGAAAAGGGAAGGCGGTTTTATAAAGTGGTATCATGACAGCATAAAAAATAGCGACGCTATTTTAGTTTTAAATTACGATAAAAACGGCATAAAAAACTATATTGGCGGCAATACTTTAATGGAAATAGGCTTCGCTCATGTTAATGATAAAAAAATATTCTTGCTGAATCCCATACCGGAAGAAGTTTCTTACGCTGACGAGATTAAAACCATGGTTGATATTATCTTGGATGGAAATCTAAATAAAATTAACTAATATATTCATATGCTAGACATAAAATTCATCAGGGAAAACGCTGATTTAATAAAAAAGAACTGCGAAAACAGGCTAGCCAAAGTTGATGTCGGCCAATTATTAAAAATTGACGAAGAGCGGCGCAAGCTTGAAGCCGAAATTGATAAGCTTAGGGCGAGAAGAAATGCCGTTTCAAAAACCAAGCCCACGGCCGAGGAAATATCCGAAATGAAAAAATTGGGTGAAATTATAAAAAGCTTGGAAGAAAAACATAATTTGATCCATGCTCAATACAAAAAACTGCTCTTTCAAATTCCCAATTTAACCCATCCGGAAGTAAAAGTAAGCGACAACGAAGACGATAATCCGATATTAAAAACATACGGCAAGCCGGCTAAATTTAAATTCGCTCCGCTTGACCATGTTGAGCTGGCGGAAAAGAATGATTTGATTGATTTTGAGCGGGCCATAAAAGTAAGCGCGGCCAAATTCTATTATTTAAAAAATCAAGCCGCTTTGCTTGAATTCGCCTTAATCCAATACGCGCTGGAAATCGCCATCAAGCGCGGCTTTACGCCTTTTATAACGCCTGATTTAGCCAAGCAGGAAGTTCTAGAAGGCTTAGGCTTTAATCCCAGAGGCGAGGCAACGCAAATTTAAAGGCCTAGGCCTGCCTTTTAGGGTGATCGACCACTCAACGGCCGATTTGGGCGGGCCGTCATACCGGACTTATGATTTAGAAGCTTGGCTGCCGGGCAAGCCCAATAAAAACGGCGCGGCCGGAGACTGGGCCGAGATAACTTCAACTTCAAATTGCACCGACTACCAAGCCAGAGGCTTAAATATCAAATATAAAGACAAAGCCGGCGAAAAACATTTTCTGCACATGCTTAACGGCACGGCCATAGCTATAAGCCGCGCCTTAATCGCCATTATGGAAAATTACCAAAAAGCCGACGGCTCTATTGAAATACCGAAAGTTTTACGGAAATACCTGCCGGGCAAAGCCAAGATAATAAAGAAAAAAGCTTAAGCCATCTTCATGTTTGACCGAGTTAAAAATTTACAATTAAGCGTTATCAAGCAAATGGAGCTCCGGGCGGCAAAATATCCGGACGTAATTTCACTCGCCCAGGGAATTCCCAGCTTTGATACTCCGGCCTGCATTAAAAGGCGCGTTGAAAGAGCCTTGCGCGCCGGCGTAGTGGCGAAATATTCGCTGTCGCCGGGCCTGCCGGAATTAAGGGAAATGATAGAAATTTCTTTAGCCAAAGAAAATATGTTTTATGACTGGCAAAAAGAAATTATAGCCACGGCCGGTTCGATTGAAGGCCTAACCGCGGCAATTTTAGCCATAAGCGAACCGGGCGATGAAATAATCCTGCCTTCACCGACTTACGTTTCATATAAAGAAGTTATAAATTTAGCCGGCTGTACGCCTGTTTTCGTGCCTTTAAACGAGGCTAAGGGCTGGACTCTTGAATTAGACAAATTCAAAGAAGCCATTACGCCGAAAACCAAGGCTATCCTGTTTTGCAACCCGAACAACCCGACCGGCACGATTTATAGCCGGGAAGAATTAATCAGCTTGGCTGAATTGGCTGAAAAACACAATCTTTTTATAATCAGCGATGAAGTTTATAAAGATTTCGTTTACAGCGGTTCGGAAAAAATATTTTCTCTGGCCGAATTGCCAAAAATGAGGCAGCGGATTATCAGAGTTTTCAGCTTTTCAAAATCACACGCCATGACCGGCTGGCGCATCGGCTTTATCCATAGCGACGAATCGGTTATTAAAGAAATTTTAAAAGTGCATGATTGTTTGGTAACTTGCGCGCCGGTAATTTCCCAATACGCGGCCATGGGAGCCTTAGAAATGGGGGATAGGGATGTGGCCGATTTTAAAAAACATTACAATCTCCGCCGAGATTTAATCTGCTCAAGGCTTGATAGGCTTAATAAATTTTTGCATTATATAAAACCCAATGGCGCTTATTTTGTTTTCCCTAAAATATTGGGCAACAGCGATTCGAAAGCTTTGGCCTTGGAAATTCTAGATAAAGTCCAAGTAGCCGTTGTACCGGGCATAGCTTTCGGGCCTAACGGCGAAGGACATATCCGATTAAGCTTTGGCCGGACCGAAAAACATATAAATATCGCTTTTGACCGCCTGGAAAAATTTTTTAGCTTATGAAAATAATTTTCAAACAAATTTTAAAATATTATTTAAAATTAATCACAAAAATCATTTTATTAATCCATCGGCCGATGATTATCAGCCTGGCCGGAAGCACTAACGGCTTTTTCGCCAGAAACGAAATCAAACGCCAGCTTGAAGAAGCCGGATATGGCGTTAGGTCAAATCCAAAAAATTTTAACACGGAAATCGGATTGCCTTTAGCGATTTTAAATTTGCCCAGCGGTTATAATTCTTATAAAAATTGGCTGCCGGTTATCTGGCAAGCTTTTATATCATTATTTAAGCTAAAATTCCCTAAAATTTTAGTGCTGGACCTAGGCGTAGACAGGCCCGGCGACATGAAATATTTAATGTCTTTAGCCAAGCCGAAAATAGCGATTATTACCGATATTACCCAGCGCTATATTGAAAGTTTCTCCGATATGGATGAGCTGGTAGGGGAGTATAGGCATTTTGTCGGGCTAATCGGTAAAAACGGCTATTTAATTTTAAATTATGATAATCCGCGGATTAAAAAACTTTCTGAATTCACCGAGGCAAATATTATTTCTTTCAGCCTTGAAAAAAAAGCGCCGGCTCCGCCCGATTATTGGCTAGGGGAGATAATGGAAAAAACTTTAAGCGGCCAAATCGTAAAAGTCGCTAATGGCCAAGAAATAAATAATTATTCAATAAGCCGCTTCGGCAAGCACCATGCCTACGCCTTATTAATCGGCTTAATAGTTAAAAGAATCATATTAAATTTAAAATAATTATGCTATTCAGGGGGAATAATTTTAAAAAAACAAATCATCGCGGCTTTATTAAAAGAAAATACGCTTATTCGGCCAAAACTTATAAAAATCCTTTTTTTCCAGCGGCGGCCTGGCCGGCGAAGTAGAATTAATCGCCCGAAACATCGCGGAAGACAGATTGCTGGGAAAAAATAATCTGCTTCTTTATAATAAAAGTGGCTTAATTAAAATTTTAAATGAAAAATATTATTTGGACGGCTTAAAGGTTAAAAGAAAAATATTTCACACTTTAACCATAAATTTGCGAGAAAAACAGCAAATGGCGGTCTGGCGCGAAGATGAACAATATTATTATCTTGACGGCGACGGTAATATCATAAATCAGGTTGATCCTTTAAATATTAACGGCAAGAGCTATCCTTTGATAGAAAATCTGACTGCCATTAAAATAGAGGGGCGCAAGGCCAATATAAATAAAGAGGCGATAGGCTATATTTTAAGTTTATTCAATGAATTCAAGGAAAAAAAGCACAATTTTGAAATTGAAAGATTTATTATTGATAAAGATGTTAATACGGTAAAAATGGCGTCTTTATCCGGGCCAAAAATTTATTTTAACATAAAAGCGCCTTTAGCCGAGCAGGCGGCCAAACTTGATTTAATAATAAAGGATAAATTAAAAAACGACCTTAAGGCCGTTAGGGAATATATTGATTTAAGGTATGCTAATAATGTTTACATGAAATAGTATTTTGCGACACATAAGCCATTAACAAACATAATAGATATAAGCGCCTCCGGCCGGGCTAGAGCCTTAACCGCAAAAAGCGGGATTTTAATGGGTAAACAAGCTTATGGAAACAACTTTTAAAACATTGTTTGTTTTAGGGATAATAGTATTTTGTTTGCTGATTATCGGCTTATTTTTACTTCTGTTAAAATTAATACTATTATTTAACCCGCAGATTAATATCTTCGGCATGACAATACAGTAAATCACAGGTAGGCTTAAAAGCTTAAGCAAACAAATCTAGCCAAAGACTGCCTAGGCGTCGCATAAGTTATATTGTGCGACGCTATTATATTAAGAAACTATTGCTTAAGAGCTACTCCTCTACTAAACCGCCCGAACTTTATCATCTATTCTTTATTTAAAACTGCCATGGCTTTTTTATAAAATGGCTGAGCGAATTTTTTTGCCAGCGGAGAGGAAATTCTCTTGTAAATATATTCCAGCTTTTTTACCATTTCTTCGCCCCTCCCCCCTCTCGCTTGTACCTCTTGGCTTGGCATAAAGTCTTTTTCTCTTACTTAAAATACGCTTCCAGCGTTTTATCTTTTTTAAATTTTTTTATATTCCTCGCGACTTGCCGATAAAAAATCGGATAATGGCTCCGATTAATAATCCGGCCCATAAAACGCGAACGATAAGGCGTTTTTTGATGGTGCGCGGCTTCATGCGCCAGAGTTCTTAAAATTGAAGAGATTTTTTTAGGCTTTCTAAACCTTGGCGTAAAAATATCAATCGTAATCAGGCCGGTTTTTAAATTCGTCCGGCCAATCACAAAACCACGCTTGGTATTAACGTGGTCGTTTTTCCGGCGCATCGGCCTGAATTTCAGGCGGTCCAAGCCGAATAAATTTAAAGCATAATCGCAAACATTTCGCACCTCTTGCTCAAAGCGGATTATTTCCATATATCAATAAAAATTACGGCAAATACTCTAGCGGGTCAACCGGCACGCCGTTTAAGCGGACTTCAAAATGCAGATGGGGCCCGGTAGTTAGCGAACCGGCTCCACTCGTTCCCGGCATGCCGCCGGAAAGCCCGATAGCTTGCCCCTGCACGACATATTCATCGGTTTGGACATATATCTTTGAAACGTGCCCGTAAACCGTGGCTAGGCCGTTGCCATGGACTATCATTATATAACTATAGCCCTTGCCGGCGTTCTTAGCGATAGCCACATAACCCGAAGCCGCGGCTCTTAAAGTGCTGCCTTGGCCGGCCCTTATGTCTACGGCCGGATGCTCAAAAATATAACGGAAAGGATAATCCGGATCATGGAAAGCCGCTACAATCTTATTTTTCGTTACCGGCCAAATAAAACCGGCGTCGTTAAATTCCAAAGCTTTGCCGGAAATTTTTGATAATTTGGCTCTGGCGATTTTTTCCAAACTGACGATATCGGCTTCGGCTTGCTGCTGCTCCTGCTTAGCCAATTTTAATAATCTTTGATATTCCCTTTCCGAGGATTTAGTTTGGTCTAAAATATAAGTCTTATTCTGCTGTTCTGAAGCCAAGTCGGATTTTTTGCCTTCAAGCTCCGCTTTTAATCCTGACAATTCCCGCTTTTTGCCGCTCAAATCTTTCTGCTGGCCTTCCAAATCTTTTTTATATTGCTTTAAAGTTTCCAGGCTCTCGCCTATCTCTTTGTTTATATCTTCCAAATATTTAATTTGGCTGACAAAATCATTAAAAGTGCTGTTTAAAAGCAATATTTCCAAGGTTGATTTATCGTCTTGCTTTTGCATTAGCCTGACAACTGAAGCGATGTGCTCTTTTTGGCTTAAAATTTGCTTATCTTTGTCTTGAATTTCCAAATTAACTTTGTCTATTTCCAGACTGGTCCGATCTATCTCGGTTTGGGCGCTTTCAATATCCAAGGCGGCTTTAGCCAAGCGATTTTCCAAAATCGCCAACTGATTATTAAGGCTGGCCTTTTCGCCCTGTTTTTGCTTAATTAACCCTTCGTAAACCGCTTGCTGATCCTGCATCTTTTTAATTCTGTCTTTTTTATCCTGAATATCCTTGTTTATCTGTTTAATTTCTTCGTTTTGGCCAACTTCGGTTTGCCCATAAGAAAAATCGGCCGTATTTAAAAATAAGCCCAGAAATAATATAGGTATGATTAATTTAATGATTTTTTTCATAACATTTTATAATGAGCTTGTTATTATAATTTTTTTACCGCCAAATTAATTCTTTTTAAACTTTCCTCTTTGCCCAAAACTTCGGCTACCTCAAACGGCCCGGGGCTGGCCTTAAGCCCGGTTAAAGCTGCGCGCGCCGGCCAAAGATAATCCCCAAGTTTTAATTCTTTTTGCTTTAAATAGCCGATAACATCTTTTTCCATAATTTCTTTAAGCCAATCGCCAGCCTTAATTTTTTCCAAAAGATCGTAAATGACCTGCAAATTTTCTTTAACTTGCTTAGCATCCAATTTTTTCCAAATTAACAATTCCGCGCCATAATCCAATTCGTCTTTAAAAAAAAATTCTGTTAACTCCCCTATTTCCGATAATTTCTTTAATCTTTCCTGCTCAAGAGCGATTGTCTTTTTAATATAATCATCGGATTGTTTTTTTAAATTTCCGGCTAGTTTTAAATTCTCGCCCATAAACGGCAGGCATAATTTAACTAATTTTTCCAAAGACATCCGCCTGATATAATAGCCGTTAAAATAATCCAATTTTTCTATGTCAAAAACCGCCGGACTAATGCCCATGTCTTTATAATCAAAATATCCGACCATTTCGTCCAAACTTAAAATTTCGTCGGTTTTTTCTTTCGGGGTTTTAGCCGAGGCGGAGGGATGCCAGCCTAAAAGCACGCAAAAATTAAGTATTGCTTCCGGCCGAATTGATAGGTCGGCATGCCGTCTGATTTTATTAAAATTTGGTCTTCCAGATCAGCCGCCATAAATTTTATATCGCCGCGCAATTCGTCATAAACTACGATTTCTCCGCCTAAAGGCATTTTTTGCCTGATAACGAATTTCTCACCGGCTTTAATTTTTTTATCAACTTCTTCTTTGGCGAGCTTGCGGCAGGCGCGGTCATAGCGGGGAGGCAATTTTTTAGCTTGCTGTTTTTCGCGCATTTCAGTTAATCTTTCAGAAGCGCAAAAACAATGGTAAGCCGCGCCTTTTTTCAAAAGAACCTCGGTATGCTCTTTATAAATTTCCAATCTTTCCGATTGAATATACGGCCCGAATTCGCCACCCAGATGCGGGCCTTCGTCAAATTTTATTCCTACCCAGCCTAAAATATTAATCAAGCTTTCAACCGCGCCTTCAACCTGCCTTTTTTGATCCGTATCTTCAACGCGCAAAATCAATTTGCCGTTTAAAGTTTTAGCGGTTAAATAATCAAATAAGGCGGTTCTTAAACTGCCGATATGGAGAAAGCCGGTTGGCGATGGCGCGAAACGCACTCTTATATTATTCATAAATTATTATTTTATCATTTCCGCGAAAATACTTTTAATTTTCTGGTCATGCGACCAGCCGATAACTCTTTTTAAAAGCACTTCGCGGCCATTACGGTAATTTTTATTGATTTCTCTGCCGATTCTAACAATTGATTTCTCCAAAATTTTATCTTTAACCTTAGCTTGATTATATAAGTTTGATAGAAAATAGCAACGGTTAGCGCTAATAAGCGGCCTACCCTTAGCGTTAACTTTATAGCCTACCCAAGCCTTAATATTTTTCTGATTTTTCGTTAAAGCAAGTAAAACGCGCCTCATGCCGTCAAAAACTCGGTAGCTATCCCCTATTTTATAAGTTAAAATCGGAAAATAATCCCTGTCTTTATGCGCGCTAAAGCCGGTTTTAATAATTTCCTCCCGCATAGCTTTATTCATTTTCCAGGCCTTGGCAAAGGCAACGGGGTTGCGATTAAATTTTTTTATTATATATTTATCAATTGTCGGCGACATGCCGGTCAAATAAATTTTTTCCAAGGGAATATCTTTTAGTTTCCATTGATATTTATCGTCTGACAAAACGGCAAAAACCTGCTTTAATTTCCAGCCCTCGGCAATCGCGGCCAGTAGATTCCAAAACAACATCTCGCCTTCCCTGTTATCAAAATTATCAATTGACTTGTCAATTTTTTTATAAAATTTATCATCCTTAACATCGGAAAACATTTTCCTGAATTCTTGCTTTAAATATTGTTTGGCGATCAATAGCGCGTTTTTTGACGGCGTATATTTTAGCATAGGTTTAAAATTTATTTTTAAATTTTTCTTTTAATAGTAAAATGGCCAGCGCCGAACCCATGGCTACGATTTTATTTTCTACCGCCAATTTAACCGCTTGATTAAAATTAACCAGCACGACTTCCGTTTCTTCATTAACATCATCATCTGCCGCGAAATTTTGTTTACTTTTAACCACGTTGCTCGCGAAAAATAAATGGATTTTACGATTTAATTGCCCATAGGTTTCGTAAAACGACCCTAATTTTAATAATGGTGATTTTATTTCATAACCGGTTTCTTCTCTGAATTCCCTTTTAGCCGCCTTTTTAACATTTTCATTTTTATTTAAAGAGCCGGAAGGAAACTCTATAACTTCATCTCTAACCAAATATCTGTATTGCTTAATCATAACTAATTCTTTTTTACCGGTCAGGCCGATAACCATGGCGGAATCGCGGCTATCCCAATATGTCCATTCTTTTTTCTCTTTGCCGGGCAATTCAACTATATCTCGCCTGACTTTAAAATATTTAGAATCGTAAACTATTTTTGAATTAATTTTTTTCCAGGCCTTCATAAAATAATCATTTAATATTATTTAAACCGCCAAACAATAAACTTAACCGGAAAAACTATTACCGCGTTATAGATTCTTTTCCATCTGGCCGGCTGCTTAAATAAGCGCCAGAGCCATTCCAGGCCGATTTTTCTAAACCACAATGGCGCGCGCGGCAACTTGCCGATTAAAAAATCAAACGCCCCGCCAACGCCCAGTCCGATTTTAACGGACGGCAGCTTGGCTAAATTATGAAAAATAAATTTTTCCTGATAAGGCGCGCCCAAAGTTAAAAAAATTATCTCCGGCTTGAATTCTTTAACTTGCGCCAATTTTTCTTCCGGCATAATTGCCTGTCGGCCGATGTCAACGGCTAATGCTCGCAGCTTCGGATATTTATCAGCTAGGACTTTTTGAATATTAGCTGCCGAGGATAAACCATCTTGCCAATTTAATATAGCCACTCGCCTATTCCGCGCTTCCGCCAGCGCTAAAATATCTTTTAACAAATCCGCGCCGGTAATTCTCTGAAAATTAACGCCCATCAGCCAAGCCGCGATTTTTAAGCCAACACCGTCAGGCAAAGACAAATCAGCTTTATTTAATATGCTAAAAAATTCCTTATCATTATCAGCCGCTAAAATAATTTCCGGATTGGGTGTAGTTATAAAATGATGTTTGCCGCCATTTAAAAACTCCTTAATTTTAATCAAGGCTTGTTTTTTGGTAAAAGTATTAATATTTATGCCTAGTATATTAATAGAATTCATAAATTAATCATACTAAAAAAAGCTAGTTTTAGCAATCTTATTTTAAAGCCAAAATATGCTATAATTATATACATGCAAGAAGCTAAATTTTACAAAAAATTAGATAATCTAACCGTAGTTTGCGAGCTTTGCCGCCACTTCTGCACCATAGCAGACCAACAAACCGGCATTTGCCAAGTTAGGAAAAATATAAACGGCGAATTATTTTCATTGGTCTACGGTTATCCGGCGGCTTTAAACGTTGACCCGATTGAAAAAAAACCTTTGTTTCATTTTCAGCCCGGCAGTTTAAGTTATTCTTTAGGCACTTTAGGCTGCAATTTTAAATGCGCCAATTGCCAAAATTGGGATATTAGCCAAGCTAAAAATACAACCTCCCTTAATCTCCCCTTGTCAAGGGGGACATCCTTGGTAGAGCCGGAAAAAATCGTTAGCGAGGCCTTGATTAACGATTGCTCATCAATCTCTTATACTTATAACGAGCCGACCATATTCGCCGAATACGCTTTGGAAATTATGAAGCTGGCGCGCGCTAAAAATTTAAAAAACGTCTGGGTTACCAACGGCTACATGAGCGACTCGTGCCTAGAGGCTATTTTGCCCTATCTTGACGCTGTTAACGTTGACCTGAAATCTTTTGACGAAAATTTTTATTTAAAAAATTGCCGCGCCAAACTGCGGCCGGTTTTAGAAAACCTTAAAACTTTAAAAAAATCCGGCGTGCACCTGGAAATTACCACTTTAATTATTCCCGGCCTGTCCGATGATTATGAAATGCTAAAATCTTTAGCTGAATTTATAGTTAACGAGCTTGGCGACGATGTTCCCTGGCATCTTGCAAAATTCTCTCCGGCTGTTTCCTGGAAATTGAAAAAAGCTCCGCCAACCTCGGAAGAAAAAATTTTTGAGGCTTGCGATATTGGAAAAAATGCCAGCTTGAAATATGTTTATGCCGGAAATATTCCAGGCGATGAGAGAGAAAATACTTACTGCCCGGCTTGCCATGAGCTGGCCATAAGCCGCTTCGGTTATGAAATAGAGAGATTTGACAATCATGGCCGCTGTGCTTATTGCGATAAAAATTTGGATATTTTTGAATAAAATTAGCCTTTTTGATAAATAAGCCGCTTAATTCCTTGACAAATAACTTCCATGGTTATATATTAAAATTAGCACTCAAAGCCTTAGAGTGCTAAATTAAATAAATTTCTGTCATTGCGAGCGTAAGCAATAACAATAAAAATATATGTTTGACAAATTCACCCATAAATCCCAGGAAGCCATTATTAACGCGCAAATTATCGCGCAAGATAACGGCCAGCAGCAAATTGAAGCTTTGCATTTGCTCGCTTCCCTGCTCGCTCAAAGCGAGAGTTTGATTAAGCCAATCCTTGAAAAATTAGGCATTAATTTTAAGCAAATTGAAAAACAGACTAAAGAGACGATTGAAAAACTGCCGAAAATTTTAATTTCAGCTAGCGTCGGCACGGTCCAGGGCACGGCCGAAGTGGCTATGATACTCGAACGCGCCAAAAAAGAAGCGGATAAAATCGGCGACGAATATATTTCCACCGAACATTTATTCTTATCTTTAATCGGCATAAAATCAAGGGCGCAGGAAATATTGATTAGATCCGGAGTTGAATATATGGAAGTTTTAAAAATACTGGCGAAGCTTAGAGGCGCGCAGACTATTACCGATCCGGAGCCGGAATCAAAATTTAGGGTTTTAGAAAAATACGCCATTAATTTAACCGAATTGGCGCGAAATGAAAAGCTTGATCCGGTCATCGGCCGCGACGAAGAAATCAGGCGCATTATGCAAGTCCTGTCCCGGCGTACAAAAAACAATCCGGTTTTAATCGGCGAAGCCGGCACGGGCAAAACCGCGATTATTGAAGGCCTGGCCCAAAGGATTGTCGCCGGCGACGTGCCGGAAACTTTAAAAGGCAAGGAATTAATCTCGCTTGACCTTGGCGCTTTAGTGGCCGGCTCTAAATTCAGAGGCGAATTTGAAGACCGCTTAAAAGCCGTTTTAAAAGAAATTAAGGCCCAAGGGGGCAATATTATCCTCTTTATAGACGAACTCCACACCTTAGTGGGCGCAGGGGCTTCTGAAGGCTCTATGGACGCTTCTAACATGCTAAAACCGGCTTTAGCGCGCGGAGAATTAAAAGCCGTGGGCGCCACGACTACCCGCGAATACCAAAAATATATTGAAAAAGACGCGGCTTTAGAAAGGCGCTTTCAGCCGATTTACGTTAGCGAACCTTCGATTGAAGACACTATTGCCATTTTACGGGGCATTAAAGAAAAATATGAGGTGCATCATGGCGTACGGATTACCGACGACGCTTTAATCGCCGCGGCCAAATTATCTTCCCGCTATATTACCGATCGATTTCTGCCGGATAAAGCCGTGGATTTGGTTGACGAAGCCACTTCGGCCTTGCGCATGGAGATAGATTCTTCGCCGGATGAATTAGACGCTTTAAAGCGGGAAATAAAACGGCTGGAGATTGAAAAAGCCGGCTTAACCAAAGAAAATAAAGAAACCGTAAAATTAAAAGAGATAAATAAAAAACTGGCGGCTCTTAAAGAAAAAGCCAACCAGCTGGAACTGCATTGGCATAATGAAAAAAATATCATCGCTAAAATCAGATTGTCTAAAAAACAAATTGACGAATTTAAAATAGAAGCGGAAATTATTGAGCGCCGCGGCGATGATTTAGCCAAAGTGGCGGAAATATTATATTCAAAAATTCCCGCGCTACTCGAAGAAGTAAAAAAACAGGAAGCCGAACTAGTAAAAATCCAAAGCGCGGGCCAAAGGATTTTAAAAGAAGAAGTTGACGAGGAAGATATCGCTAAAGTCGTAGCGCGCTGGACCGGCATACCGGTTTCCAAAATGCTGGAATCGGAAATAAAAAAATTAGCCAAAGCCGAAGAGGTTTTAAATAAAAGGGTTATCGGCCAGGACCAAGCCATTAAATCGGTAGCTAACGCGATTAGGCGCTCTCGAGCCGGCATCAGCGAAGAAAAAAAACCAATCGGCTCGTTTATGTTTGTGGGCCCGACCGGCGTGGGCAAAACCGAACTGGCCAAAGCTTTGGCCGAATTTATGTTTAACGACGAGAACGCTTTAGTAAGATTGGACATGAGCGAATTTATGGAAAAACATTCGGTCGCGAAAATAATCGGCTCCCCGCCCGGCTATGTCGGTCATGATGAAGGCGGCCAATTAACCGATAAAATCAGGCGCCGGCCGTATAGCGTGGTTTTATTTGACGAAATTGAAAAAGCCCATCCGGAAGTCTTTAACATACTACTCCAAATTTTAGACGACGGCCGCTTAACCGATTCTAAGGGCCGGATAGTTAATTTTAAAAATGCCATCATTATCATGACTTCTAATTTAGGCAACGAGGTCATTAAAGAATACTCCATCGGTTTTGCCGACACGACAGACGTAAAAAAAGCCGCCAGCTTGCGCACGGATGAGATGAAAGAAAAAATTGACAACATCTTAAAAGAGCATTTTAAGCTGGAATTCTTAAACCGCATTGACGAAATCGTAATATTCAAAAGCTTAAATAAAGAAGTTTTGTCTAAAATCGTTGATCTTGAACTGGCTAAGGTTGAAAAGCGGCTTAAAAATAAAGAAATTAACATTAAAATCGGCTTGAAAGTCAAGAAAATGCTGGCGGAAAAAGGCTTTGACACGACCTACGGCGCCCGGCCGCTAAAAAGGGTTATCCAGAATATGATCTTAGACGAGCTGGCTTTAGAAATTATTGAGGGCAAAATCAAGCAAGGCAATAAAGTGGAAATTGACTTGGGCTTAAAAGACAAGATATTAATGACCGTGAAATAAATTTAGCAATAACAGGAAAAAAATAAGCTATGCCGGTGATATGTCACTGGCATAGCTTGTTTTAAAAAATGATCATAGGGTTGCGTCGGCAAACCATTCGTTAAAATGATACTCGCGAATGTTCTTTCGGTTGCGGCACTTACACCACCTTCTTTTGGCATTCGGCTCGGCGTAAGTAATTTTACTTTTTTTGAAAATATTTAACCGCGTGACGCCATGGAACTTTGGCCGGTAATCCCCTTCTTCCAGCTCCATATCTGGTTCCATGTCTTCATCTTCGTTGACCAAAGCAAGATAATCGCCATTTGCGTTTTTTCCTCGGCTATTAAGAAAACCAATAACCAGCTCTTCGGTAAGATCATCCAGCCAAACCTGTAATTCTTCTCTTTCTTGATCGTAGCCGAATTCCGTGGGCGCGATATCGGCCAGGTTATGATTCATAGCATCAAAGAGGTCAAGTACCGGCTGACCATCCAGCCCGGTAATTAATTCTTTGGATTGCTCATCAATATTCAAAATAAACCTTGACCTATGAGCAACGCTTGTGTCAAATAAGGGCCTAAAGTAACCAACACTTTTAGATTTTTGATGCTCCAACATTTTTTAACCCCTTTCATGATAAAAATTGTCAAAAAGCCAACCCTCCTGC
>JACQYU010000035.1 GCA_016208065.1 Candidatus Falkowiibacteriota bacterium
CTAAAGATATCGGCTGCTTAATTTCATTTTTTGCCATTTGAACAATTAGATTTACCTCTTTAGCTCTTCTTTCTTTTATACTTTTCGGACCCCGTGATAAAATTTCAATCTGCTTTGTATAAAGCCTTTTTTTATCTTTAGCTTTTAGCGATACCGATTTTAGCCAATAACTCAAAGTACTTTTTGATACCTAAATGTCCTTTTTTATCTCATTATAACTAAACCCCCTTTTTCTTAATTGCAAGGCTTGTGTTTTTTTTTTTTTTTTTTTTTTATCCATATAACTAATAATACCACACATAACAAACGAACTCAAATTATTAATGTACGAAGGTGATGTGGTGGTGGCGGGTGGGCTTGAACCACCGACCTTAGCGTTATGAGTGCTACGCTCTAACCAGCTGAGCTACGCCACCGTTTTAGTGCACCCGGCAGGATTCGAACCTACAACCCCTTGGTCCGAAGCCAAGTACTCTATCCGTTGAGCTACGGGTGCTAATATTTAATTACATTATAGCAAAAAACTCCTAATTAGGAGCCGTTTGCATATTAACATATCGAAAAATAAAAATCAATCTTATTCGGCTTGGCCGGTAAATTGCGCCATAATTTCCTCGGCTAAAAATTCTTTAGCCGCGTGGATATCGTTTTTAGCCGTAACCGTAATCTGATCACCGATTTTTAAATCGCTTATTTTTATTTCTGTTTTGCCTAACGGGTCAGGAGGTTGCGGCGGTTCAATCGGCTCTCCGGCTTTTTGCTCTTTTACTTTTCGGCTGAATTCTTCCATATCTTTATTAAAAGCTTCGCTGTCGGCTTTCGTTTCTTCGGCTGTTTTTTTAATTTGCCTGTAAATCTTGGTTTGATCGCTAATTTTAATTATCCTTTCATCCATGGTCGGATCAGAAAGCGGATTTACCGGATTAACCGCTAGAATTATTTCGCCTTGTATTATTTCTTTAATAGCGCCGCCGATCACTTTTGACTCGCGAAATCCCCAGCCGCGCGCGACAATAGCGGCCTGGCCGCGGGAAATGAGCCGATCATAAGCCGCTTGCATTCCGGCCGCGAAAGTATCTTGGCCAGCGCCCGGCGCGACAGCAGAATTATTTCCTCGCAGGCTAATTGATTGCGCGATCGGCTGGCTGAAAAAATAGCCGATGCCGGTAAAAACAACGGCAATAATAATATAAATTATCAAATTTTTAAAAATTGGCATATAAATATATTTTAATTAATATTAAATTATTTTAACATTGTATATAACACCTATTCATCCATCCTTGATAATCAAAAGAATCAATAAAGCCATTGCGCGGAACGGACGGCAAGCTATAGCCGTCAAGCCATGGTTTAGCAGACATACAGGCTGATTTACCGATTTCGTTTTGAAACGCCGTTATATCAGAAAAATTAACAACTCCATCGCCGGTTAAATCACATGGATGACAACAGCTATTAGGGGAAAACGAATCCGTGCAACTGCACATTCTAGGAGCGGTTTCCGCCGGATTCTCGTAGCAATAATCCATTCTGTCTTCCGTGCCATCGCCGTCCGTATCTTTACCCGCGATGGACGAAAGGCTCTGCCGGCAAAAACAAGTATTATCATTTTGCCAGAACCAGAACCACAAATATTTGAAAGTCCGGAAACTTCGGTATTCCAATAAGAATCGGAAAAAACTCCTCCGGCATAGTACGTACCGACTAAACCACCTTTATATGTAGCTCCGGACACGGCTCCGACAACATATGATTTAGAAATTGTTCCGCCTTCAAACAAACCTACCAAGCCGCCGGCTTCATAATACTGGACGCCGGACACATTGCTTATAGCGTAAGAATTAATGATAGTTCCATTATTCCGCCCGGCTAAACCGCCGATACTATTATTATTTCCGGTAACTACCCCGCTAAAATAAGAATTGGAAATAATAGAAGAGTTATTATTATAGCCAACCAAGCCGCCAACCACATAAGTTCCTGTTACCGGGACTGTGGAATATGAGTTGGAAATATTAGTATCGCGAATTTCACCTGCTAATCCCCCGACAAATCCTCCCCAATAATTATCAACCGCGCCCGATCCGGTTGAAGTTGAAATTGAATAAACACTGTCAATATCGCACCAAGCGTTGCATATTCCGAGCAATGCTCCGGTATAAGCTCCGCCTAAAATATTATCCACAATAACACCAACATTTTTTATGGTTGCTGAATTAGCGTAACTGAATAATCCGACAAAACTGTTGGTTGGCCTGTTTATGTATAAATTCTGGATTTGATATCCTTTACCGTCAAATATTCCGGTAAACGGACTATCCCAGCCAATCGGTTCAAAGCCGGTGCCTCCGGTTCCGTAGGTTGAACCGGCATCATCCCAAATTGAACTCGGGTTGCCAGAATTGCTCGGATCAGTTTTTGCACAGTCAATATTATTTGTTAAAATATAATTTCCGTTTAAGGGATAAGCCGCGTCATTGCCGATTTTTTGCAAATCTTCACAAGTGAAAATCAATAAAGGCGCCTTAACGCAGGTCGCGTTAGCCTGCCAGGAAAGGCAAGGATAATAACGGTCAGCCGGGGTGATTACACTTAATTTCCATATATCGGTTACCGGCGGTTGAAATGTCCAGCCGCTATAAGTACTTTCTGTTATCATTGCTGATGTTGTTTTTCCGGTCGCGCCTGAGCAGCTTGTATTTCCGCAACCAACCGAAAGGCCGGAGGCTTCTCTATCCCAATAGGAGTTGGAAATGGAAGCAGCGCTATAAATATTTCCGACTAATCCGCCCGCGGAAATATCACTGCCGATGCCCGTTGTTAAAATCAGCCCGGCGGCATAAGAATTAGAGATGGCGGTGTTGCCAAGAGTTTTTCCGGCTAATCCGCCCGCGGAAATATCACAAGTAAAAATAGTGCCGTCGCTTGTTGCCGTAACCGGTCCGGTGGCATAAGAATCGGAAATTATAATATTATATATAAGATTTCCGACATTGGAATAACCAATCAATCCGCCCGCGGAAATTTCATCGCTTGTTGCCGTAACCGGTCCGGTGGCATAAGAATCGGAGACAGAAATATTTCTATAAGTTTGCCCGATCAGACCGCCCGCATAAGTTCTAGATGTGCCATTAGACATAACTGGCCCGGTAGCGTAAGAATTTAAAATAATAGTATTGTCAGTATACCCGACTAAACCGCCCGCATAACTATTAGCCGTAGCGCCTGAACTATCTGCCGAAACTGGCCCGGTAGCGTAAGAATTGGAAATATTAGTATTATTATTATACCCGACTAAACCGCCCGCATAGCCTGTGCCAGATGAACTACCGCCGCCGTCTGCCATAACCGATGCGGTAGCGTAAGAATTGGAAATATTAGTATTATTATTATACCCGACTAAACCGCCCAAACCGCCCGCATAACAATACTGATTAATAGTAAAACGGCTTGCCGTAATTGAAATATTAGTAAGGCTAATTTCTTTTATTTCCGCTCCATTTGCTTCGCCGAACAGGCCGGCAAAAGTGTCATAATAAATAGCCGCTTTATAGCTCATGTACAAATTTTGAATTTGATATCCCTTGCCGTCAAAAATTCCTGAAAAGAGACCGATTGGCTTAAACCCGGTTCCGCCAGTACCGTAAATTGAACCATCTTTATCACAAATTGACCCGTCGTTGGCCGGGTCGCCGGGATTAGTCGCTCGACAATCAATGTTATTGGTTAAGATGTAGCTACCATTTAAAGGGTATGCCGGATCATTACCGATTTTTTGAAGTTCTACACAGGAATTTATTCCGGGCATGTCGAGAGCACAGGCCGAACCTTTTATATAAATATTACCGGTTGTGGCGTCAAAAAGAGCCACGACTACGCCGGAAGAATTATTAACCACTAAATCATCGCCCGAAGCCGCGGGCAGGCTGGCTTGGTTTTCTAAAACCGCTCCGGTAATATAAGCATTGGTTTTGTTAAAAGCGAATTTATTGGCCGTGCTGTTTTTTATTATAAAACTACTGGTCAGGCCGCTAGCCGGCGGCGCCGTGTTGGTTTGTACAGTAGTCGCGGCTATATCCAGATTGCCAACGTAAAATCTTTTTGTAATTTTTACAAAAAATTAAGACAAGCATGGTCTATTTAAAAAATAAATTTTATTTACGTTAATTTCCCAATTGAATTATAACGTTACCCGAAGCATCGCCCCTGATAACTCCGCCGACTCTTAAATCTTTATTTACTTTTAAATTTCCGCTGCCGGTTAAACTGGTGAAATCGGTTGAACCTATGCCAACGCTTGAGCCGTTGTCATAAATCAAAGAATTGCCCAAAGTTGAAGCGGCCGTAAATTTGGGAACATAATTGGCCGTTCCGCTGCCGCCCATTCCACCGGCCGGAGCGCTCCAACTTGCCAGCCCGGCCGCGTCAGAAGTTAAAACTTTGCCCGCGCCAGGGGTTCCGCCGGTAATTGTTATTTGCCCGGAGACTTCTAATTTGGCTCCCGGATTCATTACTCCGATGCCGACATTGCCTTGCTCAACGATTAAACCGTAAGGATTAACGGGATAAGGCGAATTAACAATCCATAAAGCGCCGTTGGTTGTCTGAAAGGCGGGACCGGTATTAATCGGCGCGTCGCAACCCGGATTGCCGGTTAAGCAGGTTGAGGGATTGGCTAAAGGCGCAACCCAGGCAGCTAAAAGGGATTGTCCGGAAATAGACAGTCCAAGGGTAAGAAAGATGGCGGCGAAAAAAAGAGTTGAAATTTTAAAACTTTTCAATTTTATCATAAAAACGGCTCGACGGCCCAGAGGCTTAATAAAATTAAAAATTGCCATATTTTTAAAGTTAAATTAATAAATAATCTCGGCTATTTCTTAATTCTTTATTTGCTCATTAATCTGGTCGATAATTTTTTGCTTTTCTTCCTGCGCTTTTAAATCAGCCGCCTTCTGCTCCGGAGTTTTATTCTCCTCCTGACTTATTATTTCCGCGTTAATTGTGCTGATAATTTTCTGCTTAACTATATCCGGATTGGCGTTTAGGTCGTTTTTAGCGTCCTCAATTATTTTATTAACTTTCTCTTCAGTCGTTTCTTTAAGTTCTGCCGGCTTACCTCTCTCAATTTCACCGATTTGTCCGGTTGAATTAACATTTAAGCCTTCGCTTGAATTATTAGTTTGTTTTTTATTGATATACAAGATATAAAAAATAGACGCCAAAATTAAAAATAAAATAAAAATAATTATAATAGCTTTTTTCGGTGTCATAAAATAAATTTTTATAAATCTTTATTATAATATAACAAAATCGGCGATTTATGTAAAATAATATAAATAAACTTTACTTTTCCAAAATCAAATAATAATTATATTTATCTTGATATAGTTTTTCTATTTTAAATTCGGCGCGAGCGGCTAATTTCTTTAATTCATTTTTAGAAAAAGCATGGTAATAGCGTTGGCTGATTTTCTCGCCTTTATTGTTTTTCCAAGCAAACAAAATATCTCCGAAATCCATTTTGTTCAGGCCGATTATTTTTAAGAAAGCGTATTTTAAAATTAATTTTCTAAATTTCGGCCGGCTCCATAAATTCCAAACCGTTAAAACTATCTTGCCGCCCGGCTTTAATTTATTTTTTATCTGCTTTAAAGCTTTAATTCGTAAATCATCGCCGGGAAGATGGTGCAGAACCGCAATGCAAAAAATATAATCAAAGTCTTTTTCCGGCAGTTTATCTAATTCTAAAATGTCGGCGATCTGAAATTTATAGCTGCCATTGTCATTGCGAGGAACCCACTCTCTTCCGTCATTCCCGCGCAGGCCTGCCTGTCCGGCCAGCCTGTCCGGCAGGCAGGTAGGCAGGCGGGAATCCGGAAAATTTTTTCTTGCAGCTTCTACAAGCTTCTTACTGCTATCTACTCCAATATATTCTATATTTTTTTCACTAAATGCCTCTGCCAATCTGCCATTCCCGCACCCAACGTCAAGCGCCCTATCGCCATCTTTAACCATACCAGCCAATTTAATCAACTCCGGCCATAATTGTTTTTTTCTGGTCGTATCAAAATCTTCCGCGATTTCCTCGTAATTGCGTTTTACTAAATACAGTAAATTTTTTTCCGTTTGCTTATCCATATTATAAATCGTCATTACCGCGGAAACAGGAATCCGAAAATTTTACCCCTATCTTCTCTTTACCATTTCTTAACCAAAAAGAAAAGGGCGGCAGTTAAAAAACCGTCGTTCTATATTTCACATAAAATATTATGGAGCCTTTCAAAAAGCCTGTTCTTTGCGCTCTTAATATGCCGGTATCAGGCATAAAAATCGTTGGAAATTGGAAAAAACACCTGGAAATGGCCCTTAAAGGGACGGGCAACGGTCCGAAAATTTTTGAGGCCATTGGATTTTCTCTGGCGGAAAAGTTTTCTCAAATCAAAAAAAATGATAAAATAAACATAGCCTTAAATTTGAAGGAGGGCGAATGGAACGGCAACAAAAAAATACAACTCAAAATCATTTATTTGAAAAATATTTTATAATAAACTAAAATATTATGAAACTAAAATTATTTTGTTTACTGGCCGTATTAGCGCTCTTTCCAAGCGGCAAAATCCTAGCTACAGGCTGGGAAGTGTCATTTGGCGATGAAGTAAAAGCCCAAAGCTGGAATGAAATTCATTTTGTTTATAGGGTGGGACCGGAAGGTTTGCCGAATAACTCATATTTAATGTTATATCCATGCCTTCCCAATGGTCAGAATGGCAAAAAAACAATCCTGCCGGAACTGGCTATACGACAGCAAAAGTTTCCGACTCTCAAGCGAGAGTTAATTTATATTTTGAATACGCAACAAATCCGCCGCAAAAAAAACTTATTATTAAGCTGGAAAATAAATCGTTAGTCGAGGGTGATTTTATTGAAGTTATATGGGGCGATCAATCTTACGGAGGCCCCGGAACTCTAGCTCCGAAAGTCGGCATGGTTACATATTATTTTCCGGATAAATATTATGCGAGCGACCAGGCTTACTGGGGGCTTGATTTGTCAAAAACACCGTCAATAAAAGTGGTAGGAAATACAGCAAAAAGATTTCATGCGGTTATTCCAATGAAAATAGGAAAAGAAGAAAATTTTGAGTTAAAACTTGCCGCCTTGGATGAATGGGGGAACGCTGATACATCCTACAAAGAAACCGTCCATTTCAATTCTACGGATATTTCTGCGGGGCTGCCTGCTAATTACACATTTACAGAATCCGACAGAGGAGTTCATATATTTGATAATCTAACCTTTAAGGCGCAGGGGCTTCATAAAATTATGGTCGACGATGGGGAGATTTTCGGCCAAACGAATTATGCAATGGTTAAAGAGGGAGCGCCGGAGCTGAATATCTTTTTTGGTGATACCCATGGGCACAGCTTTTTTTCGGACGGAAATTTTTTTGTCGAGGAAAGTTATACTTACGCTAGAGATGTGGCATTTCTAGATTTTGCCTCCATTACTGATCACGAAGATGGATACTATGGAGCGACAGGCCGAATTTTTCCTTTGGAAAATTGGCAAATGCTTAAGGATACGGCGGAAGAGTTTTATAATCCTGGTAAATTTATGACATTCGTCGCTTCTGAAGAGTCGGCCCTGAAAAAAACCCTAAGCGGCCATAAAAATATTTATTATCTTTATAACAATGAAGATGCCGTTATCCATACAATGGATAATCCCATAGAATTATGGATGGCTCTAAGAGGGACAAAAGCGATAACCATCCCGCATCATACGGCGGCTTCTTTTGGTGTTGGAGATTTTGATAAATTTGATGCTGAATTTGAGCGCCTGGTTGAAGTCTATTCTATGCATGGATCTTCTGAATATTATGGAAATTCTTTTCCGCTTTATAGCGCGGCTGATCCTTATGCGGGTAAATATGTACAAGATGCTTTAGGCCCTAAAAAACGCCGCATGGGAATTATCGCCAGCAGCGACACCCATTTCTCGCCGCTTGGAAGCCTAATTCCTTCAACGGAACATTACGTCATAAAATATGGGACGGGACTAGCGGCCATTTTTGCCTCTGATTTAAACCGGCAGAAAGTTTTTGATGGGATGTATGATCGGCATACCTATGGGACATCCGGAGAGAGAATATTTTTGGAATTCCAAATGGACAGCCACCTAATGGGAGAGGAATATTCAATTGAAGCTAATCCCAAGATTAATGTGGTTGCCGCGGGGACAAAATTGTTAAAAAAAATAGAAATCCTAAAATACTCCGATAGCCAGGGATGGCAGACTATTCATACGGTTGATCCTAATTCAGAAGTTGCAATATTTGAATATACCGATTCCAATTTTGTTGATGACAGCCTTTACTATATTCGTGTCACGCAAGCAGATCAGGAAATGGCATGGTCCAGTCCAATTTGGGTAGAAAAACTGCAGGAGAATGAAATTCCTCATGATCAAATGAGTATTGTTTATGCGGATAGTGAAGAATTAATCAAAACATATCATCCGGCGACATTAGCTATTGATGGAGACAAAAATTCTTTCTGGCATACGCAATGGTATTCGGCTAATCCGATTCATCCGCACGAAATTCAAATTGACTTAAAAAACATCTATGAATTATCTCAATTA
This sequence comes from Candidatus Falkowiibacteriota bacterium, assembly GCA_016208065.1. Taxonomy (GTDB): domain Bacteria; phylum Patescibacteriota; class Patescibacteriia; order Patescibacteriales; family GWC2-42-12; genus JACPHD01. The sequence goes on from JACQYU010000035.1 coordinate 8,647, forward strand.
AGTTATCTTCCGCGGCAGGACGGCAGCACTAATGGAAGAATTAAAAATTATGAATTATACGTAAGCGCCGACGGGCAAACTTGGGAAAAAATCAACAACGGCTCTTTCATTAATTCAATGGCGGAACAAACAATTAATATCGCCAATATTCCGGCGAAATATGTTCGTTTAGTTGCTTTAAATGAAGTCTTGGGAAATCCATGGACATCAATTGCTGAAATTTCATTAAAAGGGACTCTTTCGATCCCTATGCCGCCCGATACGGCTCCTCCCGGCATACCATTACAACTTAGCGCTAGTATTGTCTCCTGCAATCAAATTAATTTATCTTGGCAGGCTTCCACTGATAATGTGGGCGTGGTTGGATATAAAGTTTTCCGCGATGGCGCGCAAATTGCAACAACCGAACAAACCGGTTATTCCGATGCCGGGTTAACTGGTTCAACGCAGTATAGCTACAGCGTCTTAGCCTATGACGCGGCCGGCAATGAATCGGAAGCATGCGAAGCAATCATCGCTGAGACTTCGGCGGCGCCATTTTGTGGCGACGGGACGTGCAACGCGCAGGAGACCTGTTCATCCTGCTTGGAAGATTGTGGAGTTTGCCCTGCTAATCCCGTTGAAATTTCTAAAACCGGCTGGAGTTTAAAGTATGTGGATAGCCAGGAAATGACAGGCACGAATGGACGCGCGGCTTATGCTTTTGATAACAATCCAAATACAATTTGGCATACGGAATGGGCTTTAACTAACCCGGACCCAAGCCACCCTCATGAAATTCAAATTGATTTGGGGGCGCAATATCAACTCACGCAAATGCGCTATCTGCCGCGCCCAGGCGTTTATCTAAATGGAACAATTAAGGACTACGAATTTTATGTTAGCCTGGATGGAAATAATTGGACTAAAATTATGTCTGGTACATGGGCTGTTAATCAATTGGAAAAAACGGTCGATTTTAATTCCGCTCAAGCGCGCTATATCCGTTTGCGCGCCCTAAGCGAAGCCTATGGCAATCCGTGGACTAGCGCGGCGGAGATTAGTTTGAAAGGGTATGAAATTAATTAAATCTAAAAATCATGCGGGAATCGAAATATATATTGAAACGCTTGGCAAAAAGTACGGTGAGTGAATATAAATTTTTTTCCGTTTGCTTATCCATAGAATAGATTTGTCATGCCGGGCCTGCCTGCCGGCAGGCAGGCTTGATCCGGCATCCATTTCCTATTTATTATCTTTACCGTTTCTTAACCAAAAAGAAAAGGGCGGAACTGAATAGTCCGCCCTGTATTTAACATAAAAAATATTTAATAATACATAAAGTCGCCGAATTGGGTTCGTAAGATTACGCTATTTTTCTCAGCGAGGTTTTTTACGCACTTGCCCAGATGAAATAATTTAACCCCAGTAGCCATACTGGCAAATTTAAGCGCCGCCTTGAATTCAGCGCTATACGAGCCAACCACGTCGATGCCCACGCCGCAATTAAAATCTTTATACATGTCTCTCCAACTTTCTCCGGATTCAGCTTGGATCAAGTGAAAAATCGGCGGCGGATCAGGCATAGTCTTTACATATAAAATGCCTTGGCCAACATGAGCGATTTTAGTAGCTCCGCCTCCTGTATTCAGGCTGATGCCGTGAAGCATATGAAAAATTTTTCTGTTCTTCAGCTCTTGAATCAGCAACCGGATTAAAATCGCCCATTGCCTGGTTGGCGACAGCAGTGCCTGGCTGACCGTTATGCCGCCGAGCGCGTCAGGCTTATCTGCCGGAGCAAAACGAGCTTGATACTTGCCATTATTTCTGACAAGAAACGGGTATTTCAACCCGTAATACTCCTGCATTAAACAAGTTCTGGCCAGAGTAAGCCCGTTGGCCATTATACCGGAATTGGGAAACGACTCCCAGCTAGCTTGGCCGTCCGAGGCAAAACCGTAAATTTGATCACCCGGCTGAACGTTGCCGGTAACAAGTTCGCAATCATAACCCTCGGCGAAAACACCAACGTCATACACAACCGAATTTACCTGATCGGGCAAATCAGCGGTTTCGCCGCCCAGAAAAAAAATCTGTTTAAAACCGCAAGATTCATAAAGCTTAAGCAGGCCTTCAACTCGCAAAGCAATTTGCCTCATAATCAAATCTTTAGGCGCGTTCTTGGCGTTGATGTTAATAATTTGGTTGATAATCCAACGGCCGAAAACAAAACCGCTGGCCGCAACGTCTCCCGAGTTCATGGAAAAAGCATCATCCACCGCTCCCTGGAAAATTTGCTCATCTCCGATTTCAAGGTAATGAAGCAGCCGTTGGACCATTTTACTGCCGTCGCCGTCAGCATGCATCGTAAATACCTTGCCCGTAGCTCCCGTACCGCGTACGATATTAACGAAAGCGCCGGGAAAATCATTTTTAACAATTTTACCAAAGATTTCCCGAACGCTTCGCTTGTCCGGATCTACGCCCAATTCCTCATACTTGCTTTTTTCAGCCATTGTTTTCTCCTTTCATAATAAATATAATAAAAACAGAAAAATCCTCCTTTAGGCTCGTACCCTGGGATCGTCCAAGGCAATTAGCCGTGATTTTGCGTCGCCCATTAATTTTTTTATTTTGGCAAGCGTTTTGGCAACCGAAAAATCACCGGATTCATCAAGTAAAGCTTTTGTTTGCTCGCTCCATTTTGTAGCTGAATTTTTTAATTCTTCGGCCGTAACCGAAAGCCGGAAATTAAAATCTTCTGCCTCTATCTCTTCAAAATATTTTAGTAAAGAGTTTACGGAATTTTTTTGCCTGTTTGTTTGCCCCAATATTCCTTCAAGAAAAAAAACAAGGCTCTTTAATTCCCTATAAGACTGATAGATAACATCTTCTTCCTTCATTTCTTTCATTATATGCCTCCCTCTTAAAGCAGTGATGTTTATTTTCGGTTTATATATTTTCCAGATTTATCATCCGGTTGTTAAAGTGCGTTATATATAAAAAAACTAACCCCTTTGTCTCCTTAAAAAGTTAGTTTTATATCTAAAATTTACCTAAATTAAGTCAAAAAGTCAAATCTGGCCCGTCATTGTGAGAAGCAATATTATATTGTCATTCTGGAGGAAGCGCTAGCGACCGATAGAATCTCGCAAAAAGCGCATTAACGATGAGATGCTATTGCTCCACTTCGTTCCGCTCCAGCATGACAAAAAAGACAGTCGCTCGCTATAACAAATCTAAAATTATGTTTTACGCGCCCTTATCTTCGCCAACACTAATTTAATTTCATCCCAGCTATATTCTTCACCCAGAACTTCGCGAATCGGCGTTAATTTTTCCGCGCCAACGGCTTTAACCGCGGCCATAATTTTTTTCTGCCGCTCCGGCTTGACCAATTTATCAATATCAACGCCCAAGCCTTTTTCCGCTAAAAAACATAAATGCCCAATAATCGTACCAACCGTTAATTCGCGAGCTTGGGCGATTTTTTCCAGGCTCATGCCTTTATTCCACAATTCCAAAGTTTCCAGTTGCGTTAATTTAGTTGATAAATTTGAAGTTTTCTTTTTGTGTTTTTCCTCAACCTGAACTTTTTCCACCTCGCCCATATTTTTTACCAGGCAATTATCGCATTTAGCGCATTTTTTGGCTTCAAGATCGCCAAAGTAATCCAAAATATATTTTTGCCGGCAGTCAAAATGATAAATATAATTTTCCATCAAGTCCAACTTGTTGTAAGCATGCTTTAATTTATACTTAAGCGCGGCGAAATCAAGCTTAACCTCGGCGGCGGCAACCCGTTTTAATATTTTTAATTCCGTGCCCCGAAACGGCGGGATATATTCAACTAAATCCAAATCTTTTAATTTTTTAATTAAGCGCAGTAAAGTGTCTTTTTTTACTTGCAGAACATCAGCTACTTCATCTAAATTAGCATACCAGCCCGACACGAGCTCTTGTTCGTATTTATCAAACAACTTTTTAATCGTTTCGCGCTGATTTTTGTTTTTAATTAAACTTTCCACTTTTAACTTTCCACTTTTAACTTTGACATACGCCTGGCCGACGCGCTCATGCGAACGCGCAACGTAGCCTTCGCGCTCTAAAATTTTTATAGCCGTGCCAACGGCCATCTCCGGCAGCTTATCCGACAGCATGCCGGCCAGTTCGGAATAAGTTATTAAAACCGTATCGGATTCGTAATTTTTTAAAATCTCATAAATTTCCAAAATAATTTCCGGCGGCGGATTATCACCTTTGATAAAAAATTCCTGAAGATACCGGTCGCGCGGACTATAAAGCAAGAGGCAAAAACTTTGCTGGCCGTCGCGTCCGGCCCGGCCGGCTTCCTGATAATAGGCTTCAATCGTTCCCGGCATGTCATAATGGATAACGAATCTTATGTTCCGCTTATCTATACCCAGACCGAAAGCGTTGGTAGCGACGATAACCTTGGCTTTGCCGGCCATAAAATTTTCCTGCACCCATTTTCTGTCTTCCGCTTCCATGCCCGCGTGATAGCTGTCCGCTTCTATATTCTTAGCCAGCAGAGTTTGCATAACTTCATCGGCGCGCGAACGCGTGCCGACATAAATAATTCCCGAGCCGTCCGGCACGCTGTTAATCGCGTCTAAAATAAATTGCGGCTTGCGGCTATCCTGGGTATTAATTACGCCAAATTGTAAATTCGGCCGGGCAAACCCGGTAATCACCATAGCCGGATTAATTAGGCCAAGCTGTTTAATAATATCTTCGCGCACTTCCAAGGTGGCCGTAGCGGTTAAAGCTACAACCGCGGGACCGCCCAATATTTCAATGGCGCTTTTTAATTTTATGTAGCTGGGACGAAAATCATGCCCCCATTGGCTAATGCAGTGCGCTTCATCAACCGCGAATAAGCTTACTTTTATTTCTTTTAAAGCCGCCATAAATTCCGCGCTGTAAAATCTTTCCGGCGCGATGTAAAGCAGTTTGTATTGCCCTTGTTTGACGGCTTCCAGCCTTGCCGCGGTTTCGGTCTGGCTAATGGAAGAATTAATAAACGTAGCCGGTATACCGACTTTATTTAAGCCGTCAACCTGATCTTTCATTAAAGCGATTAAAGGCGAAATTACCAGCGTCACGCCGTCCAATACAAGCGCTGGCAATTGATAACATAACGACTTGCCGCCGCCGGTCGGCATAATCACCACGGTTGAAACGCCTGACAAAATATTATCAATTACTTTTTCCTGCCCCGGCCGAAACGAATTAAAGCCGTAATGTATTTTTAAAAGCTCTAAAAGCTCTTGTTTTTTATTATTCATACAAATTCCCAAAAATATTCGTCATTGCGGGCTTGACCCGCAATCCAGTTCCTTATATTTTTAAACTATAGCCTTTTCTTGACTTATCAGACAAATTAAACTAACTTAAGATTAACATAACCAAAAAATTAAAACAAAAATCGCCAATATAGTGATCTTTAATAACTTATAAGGAGGTGCGCCTTGAAAACAACAAAATTTCGGATACCGCGAGTTATTTTTGACATGCATGTTCATGGAAGGGGTTTTTATCAATACAGAAAGACAACTATTGATCAAGTTATGAAAGAAGCCGCGAATGGTTTAATTAATATTTCAGCTTTTATGCCGAATACCATTCCGGCAATAATTGACGATATTTATCTTGAATATTATTTTTGTCTGGCCGAGGAGTCAAGAAGGATAAATAAAAATAAATTTAAGCAGTATATTTGGTTTGGCGTAACGGACGAAAATATAATATATTGCGAGCATGCCCTAGAAAAAGATTATGTTATTGGTTTAAAAATTTATCCTTTAGCCCCGGACGGCCAAGGTGTGACCACCGGCGTTATTGGAGTAATACATGACAGCACGATAGTAAAGGCCATGATGCTGGCAAGAAAACAAGATAAAGTCCTTGCCGCGCATTGTGATGATCCGATAATTATTGCTCAATCCAAAGGCAATCCGATTGAAGCTGAAACCGAGTACGTAAAAAAGATACTCAAATTGGCCGAACAAGTGCCTGGCGTTAAAATTATGATTTGCCATGTTTCCTGCAGGCAAAGCGCCGAGTTAATTCTTGAAGCCCAAGCCAAGGGCATAGATGTCGTGATTGAACTTTGTCCGCAGTATCTCTGGTTTGATAATGAGGGCACTAACTGGAATCTGAATTTAAATCCAATTTTCTACTATTGCTTTAATAATTTGCGCGGTTCTGAACACAGAAAATTTTTAATCGAACTTTTAACTTCCGATAATCAGTCAATTTTAATCGATTCTGATTCGGCTTGCCACACCAGGGAGGAAAAACTGCAAAGCAAACCGGGCGGTATCCCATCTAATCAGGAATTAGTGCCGACAATTATTACTTTAGCGATAAAACATGGAATTGCCGAAGCCAGAGTGGCTCAATTACTTTCCTTTAACCACTCTACATTTTTCAATATTCCGGCGCCAAAAGAACTTGTGGAATATGAATGGGAATTGAAGGAAGACCACCTGCTCTACAAGCTTCAGCGCTATCAATTCCTCCCATCCCGATTACAGGCACGCCCGTATTAGCTGAAGCAACGTCACAAACTAATTTTACCGCCCTGGGTCTGATTGCCGGTCCGGACATTCCGCCAAAACCCCGGCCGATTTTAAATTTTAAAGTATAAGGGTCTATGGCCATGCCGGTTAAAGTGTTAATTAGGGAAATGGCGTCCGCTCCGGCATTAATCGCGGCTTTAGCAACTTTAACGATATCCGGCGCTTCAGGAGTAAGTTTTACAATAATAAAGACCTTATCTCCCACAGCCCGCCTAACCCGAAATGTAATATTTGAAACTATTTCCGGGTCTTTGCCGAAGGCTATTCCGCCTTGAGTGATATTCGGGCAAGAAACATTAATTTCAATTATCTTGACCTCGGCTTTTGATAATTTAACCGCCAAATCAACAAATTCATCCGGTGTAAATCCGGAAATATTGGCAATAAGCGGTTTATTAAATTTTCGCCATCTCGGAAGATAACTTTTAATAAACTCGTCTACTCCGGGGCCTTCCAGCCCGATAGAGTTTATTATTCCGTTTGGAGTTTCGCAAATTCTTGGTGTTGGATTTCCAAGAGTGGGCAGGAGTTTTATGCCTTTGGTGACAAGCGCGCCTATGTGGCTTATATCAACTATATCTTTTTCAATCGCGCCTACGTCAAGGCAGCCGGAACCATTCATTACTGGATAGTCTAATTCTAATACGCGCCCGTCCTTCCCTCTCAGGGTAGTTTTCATTGGGGTGTCGGTTTTTTTGCTGATTGGCAGGCTGATTACCGTTTCCATCGGCACTAACTTATCCCAATTAATCCAACGGGAATTAAAAGCCGGGCCGTCTTTACAAACGTGCTTAACTTCCTCTTCACCTTTTTCATTAAAGCCAAAGATTGCGCAGCCTAGGCAGGAGCCGTATCCGCAAGCCATCATCTCTTCAAGTAAAACCCAGCATTCATTGCCATGCTCAACTGCCAACTCATGAACTTTTTTAAGCATGGGCTTGGGACCGCAGGCAATAATCGCTGATTTTGTCGTTTCTTTTTTAAGAGTTTCTTCAAGCAATTCCGTAACAAAACCCCGCCGTCCCGGTCCCGGACCAATATCCGTTATAGTTCGAATTTCACAGCCATTGCCCCTGAAATGCTCAACTCCGAATATTTGCGATTCGTTATGACCGCCGAGAAAAACATCTACTTTTTTTCGCTGTTCATTTAAAGCTTTGCTAATTTGCATAAGCGAAGCTATGCCGGTGCCGCCGCCGACTAAAATAAAATTATTTTCCTTATAGTCAAGCGGGATGGGCTGACCCAGCGGACCCATAAATTCAATCTTTTGTCCTTTTTTTAGGTAATAATAAGCTTTTGTATTCTCGCCAACAACTTTAAAAACGACAGAAAATCCTTCCTGGCCGTAAGTTTTATAGACCGAAAATGGCCTTGATAATTTTGAGCCGGGAGCCTTTGCTTTAAGCATAATAAATTGACCGGGTAAGATAGCCTCGTCAAGATTAAATATGAGCGACAAAATAAATATTCCTGAATTTCCGTTTAATTGCAAACATTCACGAATAATCGCTTCTTTATAGCCTGTTTTCATTAATCACCTCCTATTATTAGTTAAATAAATTGTAAAGGGCAGGTCCCCCTTGTTTATTTATTTCTTAACCAAACCTTAGGCGAAACATCGGTTCCTGTCAAATAAAAAAATCTCCTAGCAATTAAAAAATTAGAAGATTTAAAAAGATATTTATTTATGTTTTCTTTTATAAATTTCCAGCGTATTTTTAAGCGCCATGGCTATAGTCATGGGCCCGACCCCGCCGGGCACGGGCGTAATATAACCGGCCTTGCCTTTAACTCCGTTAAAATCCACGTCGCCCACGGCTTGGCCGTCTTGTTTGGCAATGCCAATATCAATTACCACCGCACCCTGCTTCACCATGTCTTTTTTTATTAATTTAGGCTTGCCAACGGCCGTAATCAAAACATCAGCCCGATTGGTTTTTTCGGCTAAATTTTTATCATTAGCTTTTATAGTTTCCACTTTTGCTCCTTGGCAATCTAAAACATGGGCTAAGGCATACCCGAAAATATCCGAATTGGAGATTATACAAACCTGCTTATTTTTAATTTTATAATTTATATCATTTAACATTTCTAAAACCGTGGCTAAAACCGGCGGCATTAAATCCGGAGCATCGCAATTTTTTAATAATTTTTCCAAATTATCCGGATGAAATCCATCAACGTCTTTAGCCGGATCAAGCGCCATAATAATCGTATCCGCATCAATTTGCTCCGGCAAAGGCAATTGCACTAAAATCGCGTCAATCATTTTATCCTCGTTTAAGCATTTTATCATTTCTAAAATTTCCAGCTCGCTCGTATTTTCCGGGCATTTATATAAATGCGTATCAATACCGACTTTTTTAGCTTCACGCTCTTTTAAATTTACATACAACTCCGAATCCGGCCGTTCGCCAATTAAAATAATCGCCAGATTCGGCCTGGCGATATTATAAACATTTTTACTCCCGCCAACGATTTCTTTGACAATTCCATCTTTGATTTTTTCGGCTAATTTTTTACCGTCAATGATTTTAGACATAAAAAAATATTGTCATTCCAAAAAACCTTTTTTGTCATTGCGAATCTGTCTTTTCTGTCATTCCGGCCCCGAGCCGGAATCCAGTTTTAGCGCCATGAACGAATTTCTGCCGCGCCCGCAACGCTTCGCTTGCGAGGCGGGCAGGGATTGCGGGTCGGAGCCCGCAATGACGAAGTGTATTATATTTCTCGCAATGACACTATATACTCGGGATCGGAAATTCCAAACACATCTCTTTAACTTGCGTTTTAATATTTTCCAGCATCTCCGACTCATCTTTTTGCTCAATCGCCGCGTTAACCCAGCCGACGATTTTTTTAATTTCTGCCTGCTTCATGCCGCGCGTAGTAACGGCCGGAGTGCCGAAGCGCACGCCGGAAGGATTCATGGGCGGATTCGGATCATTCGGAATAGTAGAGCGGGAAACGGAAATACCGCACCTTTCTAAAATAACTTCCGCTTCTTTGCCCGATAGGCCTTTTGCAGTCATGTCAACCACCATTAAATGATTATCCGTGCCGTTAGAAATTACCCGATAGCCTAATTTTATAAATTCCTCGGCCATTAGTTTGGCATTGGCGATTACCTGTTTAGCATACTCTTTAAATTCCGGCCGAAGCGCTTCGCCGAAAGCTACGGCTTTAGCCGCGTTAATATGATCATGCGGCCCGCCTTGCATACCGGGGAAAACCGCCCGATCAACCTGCTTGGCGAATTTTTCTTTACACATTATTATGGCGCCCCTGGGGCCGCGCAAAGTTTTATGAGTGGTGGTTGAAACTACGTCAAAAAACGGCACCGGGTTATTCATCTCGCCGGCCGCGATTAGCCCGGCCGTATGGGCGATATCCGCGAAAGTAAAGGCGCCAATTTCATCGGCGATATCTTTAAATTTTTGCCATTCAATTTCCCGCGCGTAAGCGCTATAGCCGGCCACAATCATTTTCGGTTTTTCTCTTAGAGCGGTTTCGCGGACTTTTTCCATGTCTATTTTTCCAGTTTCCGAATCCACCTCATATTGGGTAAAATTATACAGCATGCCGGAAAAATTTATCGGATGGCCATGGGATAAATGCCCGCCATGGTCGAGCCTTAAGCCTAAAACCTTATCGCCCGGCTTAATAAAAGCGAAATACACGGCCGCGTTGGCCGGCGAACCGGACAAAGGCTGGACGTTGACATGCTCGGCTGAAAATAATTTTTTCGCCCGCTCTATGGCAATGGTTTCCGCTTCGTCAATATATTGGTTGCCGCCATAATAGCGATGTCCCGGATAGCCTTCCGAATATTTATTGGTCAGCACCGTGCCCATAGCTTCTAAAACCGCCTTGGAAGTATAATTTTCCGAAGCGATTAATTCCATTTCCTCGGCTTGCCTAACCATCTCCTTCTTAACCGCGGCCATAACTTCGGGGTCTTGTGCGCTTAAATTTTTATAGTTTAACATATGTTTTTATTAAAAAATTATTTTATAAACCCGAAATGTTTTAAC
>JACQYU010000057.1 GCA_016208065.1 Candidatus Falkowiibacteriota bacterium
TTAAATTAATAAGTAATCCACCGGCGTAGCCGGTCGTCCACGGTTACCGCTTGCGGACGAAGTCAGTTTATCCTAAGGTATAGGCATAAATCATTAACATTTAAGCCTATGCCGCAAGACAATCTAGACAAATATCGACGGCAATCGCACGTTACCTATGATTGCCGCTATCACCTCGTCTGGGTAACGAAGTATCGTTTCCGGGTGATTGATCCGGATGTGGAAACGGCTCTAAAATGGGCAATTAAGGAAATCTGCGACTGGAAAGACATTATCATTATTGAAGGAGCGGTTAAGGCAGAGCATGTCCACCTGTATCTAAACATTCCGCCCAAATATTCCATTTCCGAGGTGATGCAGTGGCTCAAGGGCAAATCAGCCGAAAGACTGTTAAAAAAGTTTCCTAAGCTGGAAAAACAGTACTGGGGCAGGCACCTTTGGGCGCGGGGATATTTCGTTTCAACCGTGGGAATTTCTGATGAGATAATTAGACAATACATCAGAAAACAGCGGGATGAGGAAATGAACGACTTCAACCAAAAGTGGAAACCTTAAGAGGACGTAGTCCGTGTCGGATTTAATTCCACCGACAGGGTCGGTGGTAGTTTAATTAATTTTAGACATAGCATTGTTATGAAAATTAATTCCAAATTTTTAAATAAAATTAACTCAACCGCTTTAATATTAATTATTATCGGCATTTTAATCGTGCTGAATTTTTTTTCTTATAATATTTTTTACCGCTTTGATTTAACGCAAAATAAAGATTATTCCCTTTCTAAGGCGAGTAAGCTAACGGCGGCCGGCTTAAAAGATATTGTAAGCATTAAAGCTTATTTTTCGGCCGATTTGCCGTCGCAGTTTTTAAATTTGCGCCAAGAAGTGGGGGATATTTTAGACGAGTACGCTAGCTATTCCGGCGGTAAAATTAAAATAGAGTTTATTGATCCTAAAGATGATGAGGCGACTCAACAAGAATTATATTCGGCCGGCATACCGGAGCTGCAATTTAACGCTCTAGAAAAAGATAAATACCAAGTTATTAACGGTTATTTGGGCATGTTAATAAAATATGGGGAAAAATTCCAAGCCATACCGGTAATACAGAATACTAAAGATTTAGAATATCAAATTACCTCAGCCATTAAAAAATTAACCAGCATTAAGGTCCCCAATATCGGTTTTTGGCAAGGCAACGGCGCGGCTGGCGCGGAAACAGGCGTTAGCGCGGCCTATAACAAGCTGGGCGAAATTTATAATGTTTCTTCGGTTGATTACGCTGTTAATAAAAAAATTGCCGATGATTTGGATATATTGGTAATTATTGGGCCCAAAGAAAAATTTAAAGACGATGAACTTAAAGCGATTGACGCTTTTTTAATGGGCGGCGGCTCATTGGTTATTTTGGCTGACGGAATTAAGGTTGAGCAAGGATTGGTATCTAGCAAAAATGACACCGGCTTGAATAAAATTTTAGAGCCTTACGGCGTCAAGCTGAACCAGAATCTAGTTTTAGACGTGAATAACGGCGTGGCGTCATTCAGCCAGGGTTTTGTTAATTTTACCGTTAATTATCCTTATTGGCCAAAAGTTATAAAATCGGGCTTTGATCAAAATAATCCGGCGGTAGCAAGGCTGGAAAGCTTGGTTTTGCCCTGGGCGTCTGCCATTGATATCGCGCCGGAAAAGATTAAAGATGCGGCGGTTTCTTATTTAGCCGTAACATCGGATCAGGCCATGGCCGTGGCTGACAATTTTAAACTGCAGCCTCAAGCGGAAATCAGCGGCGGAGCCAGAGGAAAATTTAATTTAGCCGTTAGCCTTTCCGGTAAATTTATGAGCTTATTTAATGAGCCAAGCTCTAAGGCCGGCCGTTTAATTCTGGTTGCCGACAGCGATTTTATTATGGATAATTTTTTACAAAATTATCCTGATAATTTAGTATTCTTTCAAAACATAATTGATGGTTTAAGCTTAGGCAATGATTTAATTTCTATCCGTTCAAAAGGCGTAACCGAGCGTCCGATTAAAGAAATAAGCGAATCGGCTAAAGCCGCGGTCAGGTATGCCAATATTTTCGGCTTAACCATTATCGTCGTGCTTTTCGGCGTAATTAGATATTTTTTAAGAAGAAAAGCCAGGTTTGAAGATCAGCTATGATTTTTATTTTTATATTTTAAATTATATTTATGGCTAAAAAGACTTTAATTTTAGGCATCTTGTTAATAGCGCTAATCGCCTTGGCTTACGCCTATCAAGTGCCTTTGAAAAAATGGCAAAATAATTTAGGCAAGCCGAAAAATATTTTAGCTGATATAAAAATTGATTTGGCTGATAAAATTGAAGTTATAAATCAGGGAAAAACCTTGGCCTTAGTTAAGCAGAATCAAAAATGGAAATATAATGACAGTAAAGATTTTTATGCCGATGCTTCGGTTATGGCTAAGGCTTTTGCCGAATTAAAGATAGCCGCCGAATCGGAAATTGAATTAGTCAGCAATAGCCGAGAGAGAAAAAGCGAATTTAAAACCGACGGCTCCGGGATAGAAGTAAAAATTTATCAAGCCGATAAAAAAAATTATGATTTTATTATCGGCGGCCTGTCAAGCGATTATGTGAATTCTTATATTTCAACGCCGGAGTCGGCCGCTACTTACGCGGTTAAGGCCGATTTGTCCGGAGCTTTTAATCCGGCTGATTGGCGCGATTTTACCGTTTTTTCAACGGCTAAAGAAAAAATTAATAAAATAAGATTCCAATATCCAAACCGGGAGTTTACGGCAGAGTTTAAGGACGGTAAATGGAGCGGCGTCTTGCCAGATAAATTTCCCGTTGATCAGAAAAAAATTCAACCGGCCATAGATATTATGTCAAATTTAAAAGCCGCGGAAATTCCCGCTCAAACTTTCGCCAACACCGGCCTGGATAAGCATCTTATAATTATAGAGGCGTCGGGCGACGGGGTAAATAATGTTTTAATGGTTGGCGCGGCTAGTAACGGCCTATATTACGCTAAAAGAGGCGATAGCGATAATATTTATCTTATTTCTAAGGCGGAAAGAGATGAACTTGATAAATGGAGCCGGCAATTAAAATAAATATAAATTTAAAACAGGCTTAAAAGCCTGTTTTAAATTTATCGTAAAGCGGCGGTTTATTGTATTAAAAATTTATATAATCCTTCTGAATTGCCGATTTTTCCCGAAAAGAAAATAATTTTTTCGCCGGTTAGTACAAACGAGCCGATAGAATCAAATTTTATCAGTTCAGTGCTGTTTCTTTTTTCCCTTTCGTCAAGCTCAATGGCATTGATTGTTTGTTTGGTTGAATAAATAATATAATCTTTGCTTTGGTGCAGGATGGCATTATTGATTTCATCGGAAATTCTGGTTATTAAGGTTTTGCTTTTTGTTTCTAGATTATAAAGCCAGATTTCAAAATCATTGGCATATATTAAATTAGCGGAGTCAACCCAAAAAGACGTTTTTACATTATTGACAATTTCCGTTAGCGGCTGGTAGGCTGATTCGGGATTGATCAAGTAAAGTATCTTGTGGCTTTCATCGTAAAGGTTGAGAAGATTTTGTTCCGTATTTATAAAAGAGTAGCTTGGGGCGGCCGGCAGGTTTATGGTTTTAAAGTTTTGGCCGGTGGCCGCGTCTATAACTTCAAGATTAACCGTTGATCCCGATTTAACGATTAAATATAAATAGTTGTTTTTTGCCGAATAATCATTAAAAATTCTATTGCTGATAATTTTTTCCGGCAAGCCGGAAATACTTAGGCGATAAATGGAATTTTTATCTTGGTAGTATAAAGTATCGCCCGCCCACTTATAATTAAACGAGTTTGGCGTTATTTTTTTTAAGTCTACGGCCGAATTAAGATCGGCTAAATTATAGAGGTAATTATCAATTATTATTTTATTTTGGTCTTCTGACCAAAAAATATTTTTTCCGGCCAGATTATTTCGCTTGGCTGATTTTTGCGATTCATCGGATAAATTTAAAAAAGTTATCAGATCGGAAGATAAAATTACGGCTTGATTTTTTTTAGGCGATAAGTAAACCGAGTTGATTTCTGAAGGAGCGATTTGCATCGGCAGGTCGTTTTTAAATAAATAAATATTTTCGGCGAAAGTCGAAGACCCCGGATTAATGGTTAATTTCTTTTCCCAGCTCCAATAACCGCCAAGCTCGAGTTTTAGGTCGTATTCTCCGGGCAATAGGTTTTTTATTTTAGCCGGCGTAGTTATGGAATTTTCTTTATTAAATATTAAGCTGGACCAAGTTTTTTGGGGCCTTTCATTTATAAATATTTTTGCTCCTTTAGGTTTTGAATCAATAATAAACATGCCGGTTCTTTGGACGGAAAAACCGTTCTTATTAAGCCGGTAGCCGGCCGCGTAAAGCATAATAGCCGGGGTTATGGATATGAATAAAACGATAAATATCAAACTTAATATTCTTCTAACCCTTAAAGTCATAATGTTTATAATCAATCAACTCTTTTTATGTCCGCGCCGAGCTTATTAAGCCGTTCACAGATATTTTCATAGCCGCGGTCGATTGAATATGAATTATAGAGTATTGATTTGCCCTTAGCTCCGAGCATGCAAATTAGAAGGTTTATGGCCGGACGCAAAGCCGGCGGACAGATGATTTTAGCCGGTTTTAATTTTGTCGGGCCGGTAACGGTTACTCGGTGGGCGTCGTGGAGTATGACGTTGGCCCCGAGCTTGTTAAGTTCAAGATATTAGACGGCGCGATTTTCATAAACCCAGTCATGGACTAAGGTTTGCCCATGCGTTTGAGTTAAGATGGGCAGAA